>JADGNU010000332.1 GCA_017883305.1 Candidatus Aminicenantota bacterium
GTTCCAGGTCGTCGGCACGACGAGTTGGTAGTTTGCGATCTTGCGGTCCTTGATGACGATCCAATGGGCCAGGGCCCCCCGCGGGGCCTCGGTCAAGCCTGCGCCCTTCGCTTCGGCCGGCCAGGTCGACGGGTCCCATTTTTCGCCGTCGAACATCCGGGTGTCGCCGTTCTTGATGTTTGTCACCAGCGTATCGTAGAACCCCTTCATCCAGTGGGCGATGAGCTGGGTCTCGATCCCTCTGGCGGCCGTCCGGCCCAGCGTCGAGAAAAGGGCCGTCACCGGAACGCCGAGATGGGCCAGGGCGCCGTCGACCGCCTGCTTGATCTCGGATTGACCGGCCGCGTAGCCGACGAGAAGCCGGGCCAAAGGCCCGACCTCCATGGCCCGCCCCTTCCAGCGGGGGGTCTTGAGCCACGAGTACTTGCCCTCGACCTCGAGGTTCTTGTAGGGCGGCTTGGGCCCAGTGTAATTGAAATCCGTTTCCCCATCCCAGGGGTGGAGGGCCGCCGCGTCGCCTCCCTTGTAGGCGTACCAGGAGTGGGCGACGGATTCCGTGACCTGGCCGGGATCGGCGGAATCGATCTCGTGGACCCGGCTGAGGTCGCGATCGAGGACGACACCCCGCGGGAACTTGAATCCCGACGGGTCGGCGTAGCCTCGCGTCGGCAGATCGCCGTAAGACAGATAGTTCGAAACTCCGCCGCCGATCGCCGCCCAGTCTTTATAATAGGAGGCCACGGCGAGGAGGTCGGGAATGTAGACCTGATCGACGATCTGGATGGCGTCGTCGATGAGCTTGCCGACGAGGGCCAGCCGCTCGGCGTTCAGAGTCATGGCGTTATCCGGCCCGATCGCGGAGTACACGCCGCCGACGAGGTAGTGCGGGTGCGGGTTCTTGCCGCCGAAGATAGTGTGGACCTTGACGATCTCCTTCTGCCACTCGAGGATGTCGAGGTAATGGGCGACAGCGAGGAGGTTGACCTCCGGCGGCAGCTTGTAGGCGGGATGGCCCCAATAGGCGTTGGCGAAGATGCCCAGCTGTCCGCTCGCGACGAGGGCCCGGACCCTGTCCTGGACGGTCTTGAAATAGCCTTCCGAGTTCTTCGGCCAGCTCGAGAGCGACTGGGCCACGACTGCCGTTTGCGCAGGGTCGGCGCTCAGGGCGGACACCACATCGACCCAATCGAGAGCGTGGAGGACGTAAAAATGGACGACGTGGTCCTGGAGGTAGTGGGCGCAGAACATGAGGTTCCGGGCCAGCTCGGCGTTGGGCGGGACGACGATGCCCAGGGCGTTCTCGACGGTCCTGACCGAGGCCAGGGCGTGGACGGTCGTGCACACGCCGCAGGCCCTTTCGCAGAAAGCCCAGGCGTCCCTGGGATCGCGGCCCCGGAGAATGATCTCCAGGCCGCGGACCATCGTCCCCGAAGACCAGGCGTCGGTGATGCGCCCACCGTCGACGTCGGCCTCGATCCGCAGATGCCCCTCGATCCGGGTGATGGGATCGACGACGATCCTGTTGGCCATCACGCACCTCCCTTGGTCTCATCGGCCGGTTCCGCGGCTTTGATGTCCTTGTCCTTGAGACTGCCTTCGAGCTCCTTCTTGATCAGGCGGCGCTTGCGGATGTTGGTCGCGATCGCGTGGATGGCCACGGCCCCGCCGGACGCGGCAGCCAGGTAGATGCCGAGCTTGTCGGCCGTCGATTCGATCCCGAAGCCCGGGAACGACGGCAAAGACCTCGTGAAGGGCCCGGCGTCATAATATCCGGCTTCGCTGCATCCGATGCACGGCGCGCCCGACTGGATCGGGTAGCTCGTGCTGCCGTTCCAGCGGAGGATGCCGCAGGAGTTGTACGTTTGCGGCCCGCGGCAGCCCATCTTGTAGAGGCAATAGCCCTTCTTGGCCCCGGCGTCGTCGAACGATTCGACGAACAAGCCGGCGTCGTAATATGGCCGCCGGTAGCAGGAGTCATGGATCCTGGTCGAGTAGAAGGCCTTGGGCCGGCCCTGGGAATCGAGCTGGGGCAGGCGGCCGAAAGCCAGGAGGTGTACGACGACCCCGGCCATGACCTCGGCGATCGGCGGGCAGCCCGGGACGTTGACGACGCCCGGCAGGATCTTGTGGATCGGCGTCGCCCCCGTCGGATTCGGAGAGGCCGCCTGAACGCAGCCGTTCGAGGCGCAACTGCCCCAAGCGATGACGGCCATGGCATGCTCGGCGGCCTCGTGGAGAGAAGCGAGAGCTGTCTTGCCGCCGATGGTGCAGTAGACGCCCCCGTCCTTCATCGGGATCGAGCCTTCGGCCGTCAGGATGTACTGGCCCGGGTACTTCTTGATCGTCTCCGCCGCGGCCGCTTCGGCCTGCTCGCCGGCCGCCGCCTGAAGGGTCTGGGAATAATCGAGCGATATCTTGTCAAAGAGGATATCGGCTATGATGGGGTGCGTGGATTTGATAAAGGACTCGCTGCAACACGTGCATTCCTGGAAATGGTACCAGATGATGGGCGGTCGCGGCTTGGTCTCCAGCGCCTGAACCAGGGCTTTGGCCTGGCCGGGCTCGAGCCCCAAGGCCGCCGACATGATGCCGCAGAACTTCAAAAAGTCTCGCCGCGAGAAGCCGCGAGCCTTCGCGGCCTGCCAGATACTCAGGGGTTCTTTGTCCATGGTACCTCCTTGATGATATCCACCCTTCTCGCAAAATATACACCAAGATTCGTGCCATACAAAATAGCCAAGACCGTCCGACATCGACCTGGACTCTGTCCCGTCCCTCTGGATCCTATTCCTGCCTGGCCGGATATCCATCGGGGCGAGGTCCGATCCTCCCCGGCGTTCTCTCGGGGACGGCT
>JADGNU010000333.1 GCA_017883305.1 Candidatus Aminicenantota bacterium
TTATCGACCGCGCACAGCCTGACCAGGATCAATGAGCTGAGCATCCCCGTATTGGTCAAGATCCTTTTCACTCAAGGGACCTCGCCTTATTTGCTTGCCGGCCCCGAGGTAGCGTTCGTGCTGACTAAAGGAGTAAAGAGTATAGATTATGGGGTCGTAGGCGGCATCGGCTTCCAGAAGAGATTTAGGGGATTCGGCATCAACCTCGAGGCGCGCTATCATCATGGTCTTCGGGAGCTGATGTCCGACGACCTCACTCCGCCCAATGTTCCTGTCCTCATGAAGAAGATGCGGGTCTTCGCGTTTGTGCTTGGATTCTCTCTATAATCCTCGAAACCTCGGTCTCCCGCGGCGTTTGGCTCGCTTCGCTGGCTTCATTCGGAGCTAACTCCGGCTGGCCGCCCAGAGGGCGAAGCTGCTCTCGTCGGTCGCGCCCACGGACCTCCCCCGCTCCGCGCCTTTGTGAACGATGACGAAGGTCGGCACCCCCTTCACGCCGAACTCGCGGGCCAGCTCCGGATGGAGCTCCACGTCGATCCGGATGACCGCGATTTCCCCGGCCCGCCGGACGGCTAGCCGCTCGAGGATGGGATGCATCATGTGGCAGGGACCGCAAGTCTGAGAGAAGAAATCCGCCAGCACAGGCAGGGTCGAGTTATGGAAGAGAGCCATGATGCCCTCCTCCCCCGGCTCGAGGATCTGGCCCGGCTCGGGCAGGGGCGATTTGCATCGGCCGCAGCGGACCGTCTTGCCGCGCGCGGCGATGGGAAAATTGTTCGTCGTGCCGCAGTTACCGCAGCTGACCTTCACCTTATCCTCGGTCATATCTCCTCCTTGTGTCCGGTCCGCGCCGCTCTCCCCTACTTTTTGACCGGGTACGGCGGCACGGGTGGGATCTCGCGCCCCTTCGTCTTCAGGTCTTCCAGGATGACCTCGATGGCCTTGTTGAGCTGGTCGTCCACGCCGGCGAACTCCCGGGCCGGGTCGTTGTCGACGACGATGTCCGGCTCCACCCCGATGCCCTCGATGATCCAGCCCTTGCCGTCCGGGCTGTAGGGGGCGAACTCCGGTTTGTTGAGAAAACCCCCGTCGAGGAGCGGCAGGGTGCCGCGGATGCCGACGACGCCGCCCCAGGTGCGCTTGCCGATGAGCTTGCCGAGCTTGAGGGTCTTGAACCGGTAGGGGAAGATGTCGCCGTCCGAGGCCGAGAACTCGTCGCAGAGGCAGACCTTGGGGCCGAGGAAGGCCGCGCCGGGGTCGGGGCCGGGGGCCTGGTTCCGGGCCACCTCGACCATGACCATCTCCCGGACGAGCCGGTCGATGATCATCGGTGAGACGTTGCCGCCGCCGTTGCCGCGGACGTCGACGATCAGGGCCTTCTTGCGCAGCTGCGGATAGAAGTGCTTGACGAACTCGTTCAGGCCTTCGACGCCCATGTTCGGGATGTGGATGTAGCCGACTTTGCCGCCCGTGGCCTTGTCGACCTTGGCGATGTTCGCCTCCACCCAGTTGTTGTAGTAGAGCGCGTTCTCCGTCTCGATGGGCACGACAACGACGTCGCGGGCGCCCTTGCCGTCGGGTCCGGGGGCAACCTTGAGGGTGACCTGCTTGCCGGCCGTGTTGTAGAGGGTTTCGTAGATGTCGGCCGCCTTGTCGAGTGGGCGGCCGTTGACGGCCAGGATGTACTCCCCTTCTTTGACGTTGACGCCGATCTCGGTCAGGGGGGAGCGCAGCCCGCGGTCCCAGTTCTGGCCCTTGAGGATCTTGGCGATGCGGTAAAAGCCGGTCTTGGCGTCGCGCTCGAACTTCGCCCCGAGCATCCCGACCTTGACCTTCGGAGCGGCGGGCATCTCACCGCCACCGACATAGGTGTGCCCGGAGCTGAGCTCACCTATGAGCTCGCCGATGACATAGGTCAGATCGGCACGGTGGTTGACGGCGGCGGCCAGGGGCTTGTAGCGGAGCCGGAGCGCATCCCAATCGACGCCGTTCATGTTCGGGGCATAGAAGAACTCCTTCATCTGCCGCCAGCATTCCTCATAGATCTGGTCCCATTCCTGGCGCAGGTCCAGGGCCACCTCCATCCCCGAGAGGTCGAGCTTCGTCTCGAGGTTGATCGGGCCCTTGGGCAGGTCAATGATGCCGTAGGCACGGTCTTTCCGGACGAGCATCTTCTTGCCGTCGGCCGAAACCTCGTAGCCCTCGAACGGGCCCAGGTCCTTTTCCTTGAGCTCGGCCAGGTCGTAGAGCATCAGCGAGGGCGCGTCACTCAGAGGCTTGAAACGGCCGTAGTAGACGGAATCGCCGGCGGCGTAGATCTGGCCGTAGTTGGCTGTCTCGATCGGCAGGGCGATGATCCGATCCATGAGGCCCTCGGTGTCCACCTTGATAGGTGTTACGGTTTCCGGCTCGGTCTTGGCGGCGGGCTTATCAGCGGGCTTGGCCGGTTTCGCAGGAGTGGCGGCGGCCTTCTCGGGCTTGACCGCCACCTCGTCGCTTTTCGGCCCGAACGGCGATTTCGTGTCCTTGGCCAGGGTCAGGAAGTAAACCCGGGACATGGCCAGGTAGGCGTGGTTCCATTCGGTCTGGCTGTAGACCGGGCTGAAGTCCCTGTCGGAAACGAAGAAAAGGTACTTCCCGTCCCGGCTGAAAGAAGGATCCCCCGAGTTGTACCAGGTATCGGTGACAGGCAGGGTCTTCTTGGAATCGAGAGAGTAGAGGTAGACCCGGTTGGACCCTTCGGCCTCGACCCGACCATAGGCGATCCAGCGGCTGTCAGGCGACCAGGCGAATTGGACGATCTCGCCGTCCTTGTCTGTGTCCGCGACGGTGACGGCCTTCGAAGCGAC
>JADGNU010000110.1 GCA_017883305.1 Candidatus Aminicenantota bacterium
TCGGTCATCGAGCTGACGTTGTACCTCGCGCCTTCGGGAGCGGTGGGAGTATACTGGGCTCCGCCAACAGGGCCCTCCGCCTTATCCCGACCGAACGACGCGACGGCAAAATCGTCATCGCCGATCTGGTCCCCGGAAGCGTTAGCAATCAGGGTGCTGACGCCCGTGCCGGTGTGCACCTGATAAGGATTGCTCCACGGATCGTTGATCGGGACGACCTTCACGTAGAAGCTGGAGATCCGCGTCATAAATTCGTTTGCCGCCACAAGCGGGCCGTTCTGCGTGAGGGCGAGAAAATCGCCGTGATCAGTCATGTAGTCCGCCATGGCCGTGGCAATGGTCGTGATTTCCTTCATCGCCGATTTCTGCTTGGCCTTCTGAATGGCCTCGAGGGCGTTCGGGATGAGGAGAGCCGCCAGGATGCCGATGATCGCGACGACGATCAGCAGCTCGATGAGGGTGAATCCTCTCATCTTTTTGTTCATTAAAACCTCCTTGAGATTCCCTGGCTGATCTCCTCAGCCGGGTTGCGTTGCCAATCTTAGTTGGCACCTATATTATAGCAATAAGCGTGCCAACATTATATTCTTCATAAGTGATTTATTTATAACGATATACAATTATTGTCTGGGAGCGTACGGAAAAAATGACGCCAAGTTTTGTCATTTTAGACATTATTTGTCTCTCATGCGGGATTCCGGTCGCCGTTGCCGTTTCGCTTTTCGGCTTTACGGACCTGGTTGAGGTCATATTTGCCGATCAGGTAGCGGATGGTCCGGTAGCTCAAGCCCAAGAGTGGCGCCGCCTTCTGCAGGCTGCCGCCGGTAAGGGCCAGCGCGTCCTGGATGTATTTCTTGGTGATCTCGTCGAGATGATGGGTCAGGTTGAACCCCGGAGCGAAGAGCTCCTGGGTTTCGAGCTTCTTCTTCTGGGGCGAAATGATCTCCTGGGGCAGGCAATTGACTGTAACAGTTTCGCGATCCTCGATGGCCACGATGCGCTCGATGACGTTCTCGAGCTCGCGGATGTTGCCCGGCCAGGAATAGCTTTCGAGGAGCCCGACGACCTCGGGGGTGAACCGCTTGGGCTTCTTGCCCATCTTGTCGCAGTATTTCTGGAGAAAATGGGCGATGAGTAGTGGGATGTCCTCGACCCTCTTCCGGAGGGGCGGCATTTCGAACGAGATGACGTTCAGGCGATAGAAGAGTTCCTCGCGGAACTTCCCTTCCTGGATCCTCTTTTTCAAGTCCTGGTTGGTCGCCGCGATGATGCGGACGTCGACGGCGATCTCGTCCGCCCCGCCGACGCGGCGGACCTTCCGTTCCTGGAGGGCCCGGAGGAGCTTGACTTGGGTCCAGGGCGACATCTCCCCGACCTCGTCAAGCAACAACGTGCCCCGCTGGGCCAGCTCAAACATACCCTTCTTGTCGGAGACCGCGCCGGTGAACGATCCGCGGACATGGCCAAAAAGCTCGCTCTCGAGGAGATTCTCGGGAAGCGCGGCGCAATTGATGGAGACGAACGGGTGGTCGCGGCGGGCGCCCTGAAGATGGACGGCCCGGGCGGCCATTTCCTTGCCCGTTCCGCTATCGCCGGTAATGAGCACCGTCGAATCCGTTGAAGCGACCTTCTCGATCAGGATGTAGATCTCCTGCATGGCCCGGCTCTTGCCGATCATCTGCTCGAAGCTGTAGCGGTCCTTCAAGTCCCGCTTGAGGAGGATATTCTCCTGCTTGAGCCGCTTCGAGGCCAACCCGCGACCGACGATGATCTTCAGCTCCTCGACGTCGAAGGGCTTGACGACGTAGTCGAGCGCTCCGGCCTTGAGGGCCTCGACGGCCTGGGCGATGCTGCCGTAGGCCGTGATCAGGATGACCGGCACCTCGGGCCTGTTCTCCCGGGCGTAGCGGAGGATGTCCATGCCGTCGGCTCCCGGCATCTTGATGTCGGTGACGATCAGGTCAACGTCTTCTTTCTCCAGGATCTCGAAGCCCCGGGCGGCCGTGAGCGAGGACTTGACCGCGTAGCCTTCCTTCTTGAAGACGACGGTCAGCAGCTCGAGGAGGCTCTTCTCGTCGTCGATGATCAGGATCGTTTCCATGTGTTTGACCTTACGCCGCGGCCGGCTTGCGGACCGGGAGCGTAATCAGGACCTCGGTTCCCTTGTGGAGCTCGGAACGGACGTCGATCCGGCCGTCGTAGTCGTCGACGATCTTGCGGACGATCGAGAGACCCAACCCCCGGCCGTCCTCGAAACCCGAGTAGAAGGGCTCGAAGAGATTGGCCTTATCCTCGTCCGTCATGCCCCGGCCCGTATCGGCGACGACGATGCGGACCTCCTTCTTCCGGGGTTCGGGAAACTCGAGCCGCAGCCGGCCGCCGTCGGGCATGGCCTTGATGGCGTTCTTGATGAGGTTCCAAAAAACCTGTCTGAACTGTCCGGCGTTGCCGTAATAAGGGACGTTAGAGGTCCGGAAATTTCCCAGGAGCTCGATCTTCCCGTTGAGTTCCCCTCCTCCCCGCAGGATCTTGATCGTTTCATCCAGGATGTCGCGCAAGTTGATCGGGGAAAAGACCGTTTTCGAGGGCAGGGCGAAATCCAGGAACTGCTCCAGGCTCTGGGAGACCCGCTCCGACTCCTTGAGGACGATGTCCATGAGGTGCCCCTGCTCGGCGTTCAGGACGAGATCCTTCTTCAGGACCTGGACGGAGCCCGAGATGGCTGCCAGGGGGTTGCGGATCTCGTGGGCCAGGCTGGCGGAAACACGGCCCCCCTCGGCCAGGCGCTCCCGGACGATGAGCTCCTTTTCGGCGGCCCGGAGCGCTTCCCGTGTCCGGCGCAGGCTCCCGGTCAGGGTGCTCATCAGGGCGGCGATGACAAAGAAGACGCCCCAGGCGATGAAGATGTCCACGAGCATCGAGCCGAGCGACGTCCGAACCTCTTGTTCCGGCCGGAAGGCGCCGATGAACCCGAAGTGGACGCCGTCGACGAGGGCCCCGAACAAGATGGCCGAGAGCGAGGCCGCCAGGAAGCCGGCCCGCCCGGAAATGACCAGGCTCGCGGCGATGATCGGGAAGAGGTAGAGGAAGTACATCGAGGACGAGATGCCGCCCGAGATGTAGACGAAGGCCGTGATGAGGAGGAGGTCGAAGACGACCTGGAGATAGGCCTGGACGACGAGTCCCCGGCCCCAAAGGTACAAGCCGAAAAAGAGCGCCGAGAAGCCGTAGGCGGCGAGGATGAGATAAAAGAAGGGAAGGTTCGGCTCGGAGTCGGGCGAGGACAGCTGGATGATGAAAGCCGAAGCGAGAAGCGAGGTTAGTACGACCACCCGGTAGAGGACGTACAGGAAGACGTACCGGCGGTCCACCGGACACCTCCGATCCGTTCCGCGCGCCTTCATGGGGCCTCCGATATGCTCCTTCCCTGACCTCGACCGCTCGCCCTAGAACGCCTTCATGAGGCTGAAGATCGGCAGATACATGGCGATGACGAGGCTGCCGACCAAGGCGCCGACGAAGATCAGCATGACGGGTTCCATGATCGAGAGGAGGGAGGAAACGGTGTTGTCGACTTCCTCGTCGTAGAAGGCGGCCAGCTTGCTCAGCATCTCGTCGAGGGTGCCCGTTGCCTCACCGACGTTGATCATCTGGAGCATCATCGTCGGGAACTTGCCCGACTGCTTAAAGGACTCGCTCATCGTCTTGCCCTCGGAGACGAGCTTGCGGGCGTCGGTGATCTCCTTCTCGATGATAACGTTCCCTGCCGTCGTCGAAGTGATCTTCAGCGCTTCGAGCATGGGCACGCCGCCGGAGATGAGGGTCGCCAAGGTCCGCGTGACCCGGGTCATGGACACTTTGTAGATGAGGTTGCCGAAGAGGGGCATCTTCAGGAACAGGCGGTCGGTCGTCCAACGGCCGGGCGTCGTGCTGCGATAATAGCGGAAGGCGAGCACCAGGCCGATCATGCCGCCGATGATGAAGAGGATGTACTTCTGGGTGAAGTCGCTCATCGTTACGATCGTGGCGGTCAGCCACGGCAGCTCGGCGCCGAGGTCGCGGAAGATCGTGGCGAAAACGGGGATGACCTTCCAGAGAAGAAAGATGGTTACGACGATGGCGAAGGTCATGATGGCCACGGGGTAGATCGAGGCCTGTTTGACCTTGGCCCGGAGGCGGGCGTTCTTCTCGATGAACTCCGAAAGGCGCCGGAGCATGATGTCGAGCGAGCCCGATTGCTCACCGGAGGCGATGAGGTTGCAATAGAGGTCATCGAAGGCCTTGGGATGCTTCCTCTTCGCCTGGTTCAGGGTCGAGCCGGCCTCGACATCGTCCTTGACCGTTTTGATGACGTTCTTGAAGTAGACGTTCTTTTGTTGTTCCTCGAGAATGCCCAGACTCTGGATCAAGGGCAGCTCGGCGTCGATGAGGACCGAGAGCTGGCGGCTGTAGACTGCCAACTCCTTGAGCTTGACCTTCTCCCTCTTGAGGAAGGGGATCTTGAACCCGCCCCCGGCCGCCGCGATGTTGAGGACCGTGATCTGGTCCTTCTGGAGCATGCGGCCCAGCTCTTCCTTGGACGCGGCGATGCGTTCGCCTCCGACCGTGTCGCCGTACCGGTTCTTGCCTTTCCATGCATAAGTCGGCATCGTTCACCTCGTTCGTCGGGGACGGCCCCTATTTTCTGGATGATCCCGATTGGCCGTTGGGGCTGATCTTGACGCCCTCGCGGCGCTGGATGATGTCGGTCAATTCCTCGGGGAATGAGGTCATGGACATGACCGTGTCCAGGCTGACCAGCTTGCGGAAATACAGGCTGGCCAATGACTGGTTGAAGGTCTGCATCCCGAACTTCTCCTGGCCCATCTGCATGGACGAGTAGATCTGGTGGATCTTGTTCTCGCGGATGAGGTTGCGGATGGCCGGGTTGGGGATCATGATCTCCATGGCCAGGACGCGGCCCTTGCCGTCGCTGCGCGGCAGGAGCGCCTGGGTCAGGACGGCCTCAAGCGACATCGACAGCGTGATCCGGACCTGGGCCTGGTACTGGCTGGGGAAAATGTCGATGATGCGGCTGATCGACTCGACGGCTGAATTCGTGTGCAAGGTGGAGAAGGTCAAGTGTCCCGTTTCGGCGACCCGCATGCAGGCTTCGACCGTTTCGAAGTCGCGCATCTCGCCGACCAGGACGACGTCCGGGTCCTCGCGCAGGACCGACCGCAGGGCGTTGCCGTAGGATTGCGTGTCGGCATAGAGCTCGCGCTGGTTGATGATGGCCTTGCGCGGCGTCAGATAGTATTCGATGGGGTCCTCGATGGTGACGATGTGGACCGCGCGCTCGGAGTTGATGTGCTCCATCATGCAGGCCAGGCTCGTCGATTTGCCGCAACCGGTCGGCCCGGTAACGAGGACGAGGCCCCGAGGCAGGTAGCAGAGCTGCTGGATGCGCTGGGGGATGCCCAGCTGGGCGAAGCTCCACATGGTGGGCAGGAAACGCCGGAAGGCCCCGGCCACGGCGCCTTTCTGCATGAAGACGTTGGCCCGGAACCGGCCGAGCTCCTTGACGCCGAAGGAGAAGTCGAGCTCGAGCTTTTCTTCGAAAAGCCGCTTCTGCTTGTCGGTCATGATGCTGTAGATAACCTCTTTCGTCTCGGCCGGCGTCAGGGACGGATGTTCGAGGTCCTTGAGAACACCGTGGACGCGGATCCGCGGCGGGATGTAGGTCGTGATGTGCAGATCGCTCGCGTCGGCCTCGACGCACGCCTTCAACATTTCGAATATCGGCTTGGCCATGGGAACCTCCGTTCCTATTCGCGCCCGGTCATTCGTCCCGGACGGTTTCGCGCAGGACTTCTTCGACCGAGGTGACACCGTTCTTGATCTTGACGAGGCCGCTGCGGCGCAGCGTCAGCATGCCCTTTTCGATGGCCTTCCGCTTGATCTCCCGGGATTGGGCCCGGGTCAGGATCATCGTTCGGATGTCGTCGTCGACCTTCATGACTTCGAACAGGGCTGTCCGGCCCTTGTAACCGGTCCTGTTGCAGACATCGCAGCTGCCGGGCTTCATGATCTGGAGGCCTTTGAGCTCGCTTTTGTCGTAGCCCATCTCGAGGAGGGCCGCTTCGGGCAGGATGTGGGGCTGGGCGCACTTCTTGCAGAGCCGCCGGACGAGCCGCTGGGCCACGACCAGGATGAGCGAGTCGGCGATCAGGAAGGGCTCGACGTTCATGTTGACCATTCGGGTGATCGAGCTCGCGGCGTCGTTCGTATGAATGGTGGAGAAGACGAGGTGGCCGGTCAGGGCGGCCTTGATGGCGATGTCGACGGTCTCTTGGTCGCGCATCTCGCCGACGAGCATGATATCCGGGTCCTGGCGGAGGAAGCTCCGCAGGCAGGCCGCGAATGTCAGGCCGATCTCTTCCTTGATCTGGACCTGGTTGATATTCGGGACGTTGAACTCGACCGGGTCCTCGGCGGTCAGGATGTTCATGTCCGGCGAGTTGATCGTCGATATGGCCGAATAAAGCGTGTTCGTCTTGCCGCTCCCGGTCGGCCCCGTAACGAGCACGATGCCCCAGGGCTTGTGGATGGCATCCTCGAAGACGGCCAGGGGCTCCTCCTCGAAGCCGAGCTGGGTCAGGTCGAGCTTGAGCATCTCCTTGTCGAGGATGCGGGCGACGATCTTCTCCCCCCAGAGCGTGGGCAGGGAGGAGACGCGCATGTCGACCTCTTTCTTCTTGCCGTTGTCGAGGCGCAGGCGCATCTTGATGCGGCCGTCCTGGGGCAGGCGCTTCTCGGCGATGTCCATGTTCGACAGGATCTTGACGCGCGAGATGACCGGGTTGCGGTACTTCAGGGGGAGATTGACGATCTCATAGAGGTCGCCGTCCATCCGGTAGCGGACGCGGAAGCTCATCTCGTAGGGCTCGAAGTGGACGTCGCTCGCGCCGCGCTTGATGGCGTCGATGAAGGTCTGGTTGACGAGCTTGATGATCGGCGCCTCGTCGCCATCGTCCTCCGTGTCCGTCAGGACCTGAGAGTCCGGCTCGTCCTCGATGATGTTGACCCGGCCGTCGTCGGCCAGGGCGATGTCCTCGATGATCTTTTTGACCCGGATGGCGTCGGCCGTGCCGTAGTACTTGTTGATGGCGTTGATGACACCCGTCTCGGAAGCGATGACGGGCTGGATCGAGAGGCCCGTCCGGAAGCGGACGTCCTCGATGATCTCGAGGTCGGTCGGGTCGACCATGGCCAGGGTCAGGAAGTTCCTGATCCGGTGGATGGGCATGATCATATACTTCTTGGCCACGTCGACCGGAATGAGGGTGATGACTTCGGCGTAGACATCGAACTGGTCGAGGTCGATGTAGGGATAGCCGAGCTGGCGGCTGAGGGCCTGGGCGATGTCCTCCTCGGTCAGGTAGCCGAGCTGGACGAGGGAAGTGCCGACGGGCAGGCTGTTCTTCTTCTGGAATTCGAGGGCGGACTTCAGCTGATCGGCAGAGAGAATCTTTTCCCTCAGAAGCAGTTCGCCCAGGTTAGATGCCATTTTTTATTCCATAATCTTATGATTTTGGACAATTCCTGTCAATTAATGGGCGCTTGGGCACCCTGTATCTTAATGACGGCCGGAGGGCCGTATCTTTTCTCATCCGAAGAACTTTCATAGTTCCCAAGGCTTTGTTCCGATGGGACCTATTCTCCGCCACCGACAAATAGCGTCAATCACCCAGGGTGAGCATTGCCTGGGTGAAATTAGCAAAAATTGTCTCATCTCGGGGGGTGATAAGTAGAATTCGGGGGAGGCACCCCCTGGGGATTGGCGCGTGAAGGGCGCTCGCGTTCCCGGCCTAGTGCCCGAGCATCTTGTCGCGCCGGGCCTTGAACTCGCTGCCGGGCTTCCACTCGGGCCATTTCGCCGTGCCAGCGGCGCGCGCGCCGACGGCATAGTAGATCTGCAGGTCCTCCAATGCGCCGCTCAGGTCCCAATCCGGCCGGATTTCGTCAGACGGCTTGTGATAGTGCAACGCCGTGTACGCGTCCCGAACCTGCTTCCCCCAGCCCTCCGGCCGGCCGATGAAGTCGTTGCCGCCTCCGGCGTTGAGGGCCGGCACCCCCTGCTTGGCGAAGGGGAAGTGATCCGAGCGGAAGTACCCGCCGGCCTCCGGTTGAGGGTCCGCGCTCAGCACCCGCCCCTGCGCCGCCGCCGCGTCGCGGGCGTAATCGTCCAGGTCGGAGGCGCCGAGCCCGACGACGGTCAGGTCCCGGGCCCGTCCATAGATGTTGAGAGAATCCATGTTGACGACGGCGAGCGTCCTGCTCAGCGGATAGATCGGGTGCTGGGCGTAATAATCGGATCCGAGAAGGCCCTGTTCCTCGGCCGTCACCGCAAGGAACAGCAGGGAGCGCTTGGGAGCCATGGGAAGCTTTACGAAGGCCCTGGCGATCTCGATCATTCCGCCGACCCCCGTCGCGTTGTCGAGGGCGCCGTTGTAGATCTTGTCGCCGTCGATCTCGGGACCGATGCCGAAGTGATCCCAATGCGCCGTATAGATGACGTACTCGTTCTTCAAGGCCGGGTCGCCGCCCGGGAGCATCCCGACGATGTTTCGCGAATCGATCGTCCTGATCCGGTTGTTCAGCGTCATCGACGCCTTGACGTCCATGGTGACCGGGGTGAAGGCCCTGGTCGCGGCACGCTTCTTTAGGGCGTCGAAGTCCTGGCCGGCGAGGGC
>JADGNU010000111.1 GCA_017883305.1 Candidatus Aminicenantota bacterium
ATGCGGGACTTGATCCGCAGGCCGGTCACGCGTCCTGCGGAGTCTTTGACGAACATGAATCGGGCCGGGTTGTCCTTGAGAAAAATTTCGTTGCCGAAGCCGGAGTGAACTCGTCCTTCGAGCCGCCCTGCTGTTGAGCGAAGAGCTTGTCGCCCTCGCGGCTGACGTAGAACTCTCGCTTCCGGTCGTTCGTGTAGACGCCGGCGAACGCGTCGAGGTCCCGGGCCGCGAGCATAATGGCCTTCCGTTCCGGCTCGGTGAGGCCGAGCGCAAGCCAGGCGATTTTGACCGCCCGGGGCTCGGGATCGTGGCCGGCGATGGCGCTGTTGGTCAGGATGGCCACGAAGATGCGGTCCTCCGGTAAGGTCATCTCGTAGGTCGAGAAGCCGTTGATGCCGCCGCCATGCTCGATCGAGCGATGGCCGGCGAAGTCTCCCACGAGCCACCCGTAGCCGTAACCCGTGGATTCCCCGTTGGCGAGCGTGTAGGGCGTGAAGGCCTTGTCGAGCCATTCTTTACGGACGAGCTTCCCGGCGAAAACGGCGTCGCTCCAAACGGCCAGGTCGTCGACGGTGGACAGGAGCGAGCCGGCCGCGTACGGCTGGG
This sequence comes from Candidatus Aminicenantota bacterium, assembly GCA_017883305.1. Classification (GTDB taxonomy): domain Bacteria; phylum Acidobacteriota; class Aminicenantia; order Aminicenantales; family Saccharicenantaceae; genus RBG-16-66-30. The sequence continues at coordinate 607 of JADGNU010000111.1, forward strand.
TCATGCTGAGGTACGGGGCATTGACGAAGCCGCCCTTGCCTGCCTGATATCCGGGGATGCGGCGGGGGATGATCCGCTCGGTGCTGCCGTAGGTGGAGCCCTTCATGCCCAGAGGCTTGAAGATCTTCTCCGTGACGAATTCCTCGTAAGTTTTGCCCGAGACCTTCTCGATGATGGCCCCGAGGAGGATGTAGCCGGAATTGCTGTAGGCCCAGCTGCGGCCGGGCTCGAACTGCATGGGCTTGTCCTTGAAAAAGTCGACGAGCTCCTTGACCGTGAAGTCCTTGCGCCAGAGCGGCAGCCACTCGGGCATGTCCGTGTAGCTCTGGATGCCCGACGTGTGGGTCAGGAGGTGCTCGACCGTGATCCGCTTGCCTTGCGTCGGATAGTCGGGGAGGAACTTGGTGATCTCGTCCTGGAGCCCGAGCTTGCCCTCCTGGGCCAGCATGAGGATGGATACGGCCGTGAACTGCTTGGTGATCGAACCGAGGCGGAAGACCATGTCGGGCTCTATCGGGACGCCGAGCTCGAGGTCGGCCGTGCCGTAGCCCTTGCGGAAGACGGTCTGGCCGTCCTTGCGGACGATGATGGCCGCCCCGGGCTCGCCCGGCTTGTAGATCCCGGCCATGATGGCGTCGATCTTCGCGGCCAGGTCGCCTTGGGGCGCGGGACGGGCCGCCAAAGTCCGGACGGCCGGGACTGCCAACGCGACGGCGAGAAAGGCGAAAAGAGGCAGAGGGATTCGTCTGGTCATGGGTTTGCGGACCTCCTGAATATCCACGGATACCTTAGTACATTACGGCGGCGGGTGGCAACATGTTCCTCTGGGCCGGCCCGGGCCGGAATCCGCACCGGTCTGCTAGGCCTTTCCGCCGTGTCCGTTCCGGGCGTAGGCGCTGATGTCGAGGAAGCCATGCCCGCTCAGATTGAACAGGATGGTCCGCTCGCGCCCCTCTTTCTTCGCGGCCAGCGCCTCGTCGACGGCGACGGAGATCGCGTGGGAGGATTCGGGCGCGGGCAGGATCCCCTCCGTCTTCATGAACAGGACCGCCCGGTCAAAGACCGTCTTTTCGTCGACCGCCCGCGGCTCGACGATGCCCATGGCCGCGAGGTGGCTGACCAGGGGGGCCATGCCGTGGTAGCGCAGTCCGCCGGCGTGGAGCGGGGGCGGCACGAAATCCATCCCCAGCGTGTACATGTAGAGGAGCGGGGTCATGCCGACGCTGTCGCCGAAATCGTAGCGCAGGGCGCCCCGCGTCAACGAAGGGCAGGCCTCCGGCTCGACGGCGATGAAACGCGCTTTTCTTTCGCCGCGGAGGTTGTGCCGGATGAAGGGAAAGGCCAGGCCGGCGAAATTCGAGCCGCCGCCGACGCAGCCGATGATCGTATCGGGGACGACGCCCATTTCCTCCATCTGCTTTTCGGCCTCGAGGCCGATCACGGTCTGGTGCATGAGGACGCTGTCCAGGACCGAGCCGAGGGCATACTTGACCCCGGGGGTCTTGAGGGTGACCTCGACCGCCTCGGAGATGGCGATGCCGAGGCTCCCGGGGTGTTCGTGGTCCTGATCGTAGAACTTGCGCCCGGCCTCCGTCGTCGGGCTGGGGCTTTCGAGGACTGTGCCGCCGAACATCTCCATGATCACCCGCCGCCCCGGCTTCTGACGGAAGCTCGAACGGACCATGAAGATGCGGGTCTCGATGCCGAAGCGAGAGCCGGCGTAGGCGAGGGCGGAGCCCCACTGCCCGGCCCCCGTCTCCGTGGCCAGGGTCTTGACGCCATCCTGCGCCGCAAGATAGGCCTGCATGATGGCCGTGTTCGTCTTATGGCTGCCGACGGGCCCGACGCCCTCATATTTGTAAAAGATGCGGGCCGGCGTATCCAGGGCCTTTCTCAAGGCGGTCGCCTCGATGAGGGGCGTCGGCCTGAAGACCGAGTAGGCTTCAAGCACGGGCTCGGGGATGGGGACCTCCCGGTCGGTCACGCCCTCCTGGCGGATGAAGCTTTTCGGGAAGATGGCCTCGAGATCCTCGGGCTTGAGCGGCTCTTTGGTCCCGGGGTGCAGAGGCGGTTTGGGCGGCGCCGGCAGGTCGGCCTTGATGTTATAGAACGAGCGAGGAAGGAAGTCTTCTTTTCGCGATGCGTAGCGCATGATGAACACTGTCCTTTCACGACGGTGTCCCCGTCGTGTCTCATGGGGTCCTTGGCTCAAGGGACGAGCGCCAAAATGAGGAAAATCAGCGCACTTGTCCCTAAAAAAGGAAAGGGCTGGGGGAACGGACTTATCGGGCGGTTGGGACCGCCCACCAGTTCCAGAGCAGAGAGGACAGCACGACGGTGACGCTTCGACGATCCATGGCGCTGTCCATGATCGACGCATCATAGGTCCCGTCTTCGGCTTTGTCAAGTCTATGCGCGCTTGTTTTTTTGTCCGCCCGGCACTATAAGCAAGGAAGAATACGGAGGGCCGACATGCTAAAGAAGAAGATGATGTTTCTGATCGCCGCCACGGGCCTTGTCGTTACGATGGCCGCCGCGCAGGACCTCGACGGGCTGATGAAGCTCAAGCCGGGGAGGTCGCGGGCTGTGACCTCGACCGACCCGAGCTTCACCGGAAACGCCGACCGGCTGAAGTATATCGCGCCGGGGGAGACCAAGGTCCTGGCGGACATCAAGGGCCCGGGGGTCATCCGCCACATCTGGCTGACCTTCAACGAAGCCCGGCCGAACTGGCTCGAGTCGGGCGGTTCGGCTTCGCCCGACGAGATCGTCATCCGGATGTATTGGGACGGGGCCAAAGAGCCGGCCGTCGAGTCGCCCCTGGGGGATTTTTTCGGGGCGGGTTTCGGCCGGCGCTTCGAGCTCGTCTCCGTGCCCGTCCAGGTCGAGACGGGAGGGGACGGGTACAACTGCTTCTGGCAGATGCCTTTTTTCAAACGCGGCCTCATTACCGTCACGAACGAGGGGGCCAGGAACGTCCGTTCCTTCTATTATCATATCGATTACACGGAGGACCCGGGCCTGCCGCGGGACTTGGCCTACTTCTGTGCCCAGTACAACCAGGCCTTTCCCGAGAAGCTCGGCCGCGATTATACCATCGCCGCGATCGAGGGCGAGGGCCATTACGTCGGCACGGTCATGTCCGTGCGGGCCCGCAGCCCGATGTGGTTCGGCGAAGGAGACGCCCGCTTCACCATCGACGGCGAAACGAAGCCGTCGATCCAGGGCACGGGGACCGAGGATTATTTCATCATGGCCTGGGGCATGTCGCTCGGCCAATATCCTTATTTCGGCTGCGTCTATTGGAGCCCGGAGGGGGAAATCCCGGGCACGGAATACTGCATGTATCGCTGGCATATCGCCGACCCGGTCCGCTTCACGAAGTCGCTCCGCTTCGATATCGAGCACACCGGCTGGATCTCGGCCGACGAGACGGAGAGCGGCAAGATCGAAGGCCACGTCGAGCGTGAAGACGACATCGCGACCGTGGCCTACTGGTACCAGAAGGGACAACCCAAGCGGTTCACGACGCTTCCGGCTCTCGCAGACCGGCGCTTCCCGAACCTCGACGTCATCATCGAGGGGAAGACGCTCCTTGCGGCCGCGCGGAAGACCCGGGGAGTCGCCGAGCTCCAGAAGGGCTTCGATTGGACGGGAGAGGGGCAGCTCTTTTTCAAGCCCGGCGCGGACAAGCCGGCCCTCGAAGTCGATTTCGACGTGGCCAAAGAAGAGTACCGGGGCCTCGTGCTCCGTATGACCTACGCCGACGACTACGGCGCTTACCGAGTCCTTCTCGACGGCAAGCCGGTACCCCTGAACGAAGACGGGACGAACCCCACGGTCAGCCCTGTCCTCGATTTTTATTCGAGGGACCTGGCTATCAAAGACGTCTATCTCGGGAGCATGAAGCTCGTCCCCGGCAAGCACACACTGAGGTTCGTGGCGGCGGGCCGGAATCCGCTGGCCAAAGGCGCCTCGCTCGGCTTGGATTCATTGAGGCTGCGGCAGCGCTGGGACAAGAAGAGGAAGCTCCTGACATGACACCGATATCTTAGTAGAGCTTCCGGCCGGGCAGAATGAGCCAGGACTCGAAGAGCTCCAGGCACTCGGCCCGCATGAATCCCGGCACGAGCCTGATCTTGCTCCGGCCCAAGGCCTTCATCTGCGCGTTCGAGATCCGAAGCTCGTGGAATCCCGCCTTGGCCGCATCGCGGATGCCGGCGCCGTAGTACACCGTGACGATCCGGGCCCAGTGGATGGCCCCGAAACACATCGGGCAGGGCTCGGTCGTCGAATAGATCTCGCAGCCGGTAAGGTCGAAGGTGCCGAGCCTTTTCGAGGCCTTGCGGATGGCGTTGACCTCGGCGTGACAGGTGGCATCGTTCCTGAGGACGGTGTTCCTGGCCGTGGCGACAATCCGCCCGTCCTTGACGATGCAGGCGCCGAACGGACCGCCGTCGGGCCGGGCGAAATTCCTACGTGCCTCCCGAATGGCCCTGAACATGAAACGGCGCTCGGGCGCGTCCGGCTTGATCGTCATGACATCTCCCGGCCGATTATACTCTGTTGACCCTCATGGGAGGAATCTGTTTAAATAGCAGGCATGAAGCGCACCGGGGTCATCTTATTTCTCGCCCTGGCCTGCGGCCTTGTCCTGGCCGCCGGTTTCCTGCTCGTAGCGGCCGCACCGGACGCCTCCGGCCTGGTCAGTCTGATCCGGATCGCCAAAGGTCCGGCCCTCACTGCGCAGGTCCTGGCCAGGCTGCCGATCGACGTCCGGCAGGAGCTCGCGACCTGCCTGCTAGCGTTTGCCGACCGTGAGGACCTCGCTCTCCTGCGTAGGAACCGCGTTCCGTTTACGGTTCTCGAAAGGAATGCGGCCAGGCGCGAGTTCCTCGTTGTCCAGACCAGTGGTCCCGGCGACATCGCCTCCCTTCGGGCCGCGGGTCACGCCGCCGCCGTCGAGCCCCAGACCGCTGTCTTCTGGACAGAGCAGGGGAATGCCGCCGAATCCGTGCCGGCCGGCCTGCCGCGCAAGGCCCTCCCGCCTCGTTCCGTCCTGCCCTACCTCCGGACGCGCCCCGCCCCGGTCGAGGCCGCTGCCGCGGCCTCTGCCCAAGACCCGTTCATCGAGTCGATCGTCTCGCTCGTCTCGAGCTCCGACCTGGCCGCCCATGTCCAATCGCTCCAGGATTTCCAGACCCGCTATGCTTCGACGACGAACTGCGAATCCGCCGGCGAGGCTCTCTTCAGCTCGTGCACGGCCCTCGGCCTTGACGACGTCCACTTCGAGCCGTTCACTTTCTCCGGGTCTTATATGTCGCGCAACGTCGTCGCCGAGAAAACGGGGGAGACCTACCCGAAAGAGGTCTACATCATCTGTTCGCACTATGACTCCACCTCCCCGTCGAGGCTGACCCTGGCCCCGGGGGCAGACGATAATGCCAGCGGCACGGCGGCCGTCCTCGAGGCGGCCGGCGTCCTGGCTCCTTACTCGTTCGACTTCACCGTCCGGTTCATCTCTTTCTCGGCCGAGGAATGGGGGCTCTGGGGGAGCCGGGCCTATGCCGCCGCGGCCCGGGCGGCCGGCGATCACATTCTCGGGGTCATCAACTTGGACATGATCGCCTATGCCGACGCCATGCCCGAAGACCTCCAGATCATTGTCAACCAGGACTCGACCTGGCTGGCCGACCTCTTTCTGGCCGCCGGCTCGCACTATGGCGTCGTCGGAGGGACGAAGACCGTCGACCCGTCATTCGTCTACTCCGATCACGCCCCCTTCTGGGACAATGGCTATCCGGCCCTGCTGGCCATCGAGGATGAGCCGCTGACCAACCCCTATTACCACCGGACGACCGACACGCTCGACAAGCTCAATCTCGACTTCTTCACCAGCGCGACCCGGACATCCATCGGGCTTCTCGCCGAGCTGGCTCAGCCGATCAAGACCGGCACCCCGCGAACGCCGGTCGGCGTCGTTGCCTCCTGGGTCGTATACCGGTCGCTTTTCAACGCTCTCCCGGCCATCCATCTGGCCTGGACCGCCCAGTCTGACGCGGCCGGATACAACGTCTACAGGGCCCCGACAGCACACGGCGAGTTCCTCAAGGCCCCCGGTTCACCTGTGATCGGGACCGAGTATACCGATACCGCGGTAATCCTGGGCACGACGTATTACTATGTCATTACCGCCGTAGGCCCGACCGGGCTCGAAAGCAATCGTTCGAGGGAGACCATCCCGGTTGAGAGCTCGATCATAGCATCGTCGTCCGACCGAACGATCAGCCCTCTGATGTTGAGAGGTCTCCGATGAGATCCCGGCATCTGACGGCCGTCCTGGCGGCCTTCGTGCTCGCCTTGGCCGTTTTCGCCCGGGCTCAGGAGGTTTCCCTCTCGGTCGGTGCCGGAGGCCTTTTCCCGTCGTCTGGAGATTACCGCGAGATTTATGGATCTGGCCTGTCACTCGGAGGCGACGTCTGGCTGAAGCTTAGAGGTCGTTTCGGGTTTGCCGCCGGCTTCGGGTTCCTCTCCGACAAGGGCCTGGCGCTCGTAACGGGCCAAGGACATGCCGAGTATCCTCTGAGCTTCCGGCGAACGTCGGTTCCGCTCGTCGTTTTCTACGAATTCGGCTCCGGCCCAGCCAGGGTGAAGCTCGGGGCCGGGGCCGGGTTCCACAGCTTCAAGGAAACCTGGGAGACCGTCGAATGGCTAGATCCGCTCATGCGCCCAAGCCTGAGTTACCGGGGCCATGAGATCTCCCCCCGGATCGTCATGACCGCTACCCTGGCACTTATCGGCAGGATTTCAGTGTTCGGCTCCGCAAGCTACGATTCCATCCGTGCGGGGGCGGATTCGGCACTCGGCACGACGGTCAAGATCGGCGGGTTCCAGCTCCTCGGAGGCCTGGCCTTCAAGATCTTCTAGAGCGGCCCCATCACAGACACATTAGGAGGACCCATGAGCGAAGACAACAAAAATCAGAGCCGCAGGGATTTTCTCAAGATCGCAGCGGCGGCGGGTTTGGGGGCCGCGGTGGCCGGTCTCGGCCTCGAGGCCAAGCCGTCAGGCCCATCCGGTGAGGCCCGGTCGCAATTCCGGGCGCCGGCCATCCCCACCGTCAAGGTCGGCTTCGTCGGTGTCGGCGGCATGGGCTCGGCCCATGTCCAGAACTACCTGAACATCGAGGGTCTCGAGGTCAAGGCCATCTGCGACATCCGCCCGGCTCACGTCGAGCGGGCCCAGAAGTGGGTCGTCGAGGCCGGGCAACCGAAGCCCACCGGGTACTCGAATGGTCCCCGGGACTTCGAAAAGATGTGCGAGAAAGAAGATCTCGACCTGGTCATGACCGCGACCCCGTGGGAATGGCATGTGCCCGTTTGCCTGGCTGCGATGAAGAATGGCAAGCACGCCGCGACCGAAGTGCCCGCGGCCATGTCCCTCGAAGATTGCTGGGCCCTCGTCGAGGCGGCCGAGAAATACCAAAAGCATTGCCAAATGATGGAGAACTGCTGCTACGACCGGATCGAGCTCATGACCCTGAACCTCGTCCGTAAGGGCGTCCTCGGCGAGGTCCTCCACGGCGAAGCGGGCTACCTCCACGACCTCCGCGGCGTCAAGTTCTCGAACGAGGGCGAAGGGCTCTGGCGCCGGGCCTGGTCCCAGAAGCTGAACGGCAACCTCTATCCGACCCACGGCCTCGGGCCCGTGGCCCAGTGCATGAACGTCAACCGCGGCGACGCCTTCGACTTTCTTGTGTCGTTGAGCTCACCGACGCGGGGCCTCCACGAATACGCCGTCGCGACCTTCGGCGCCGACTCGCCGCAGGCCAAAGAGCGCTACGTCCTCGGCGACGTCAACACCAGCCTGATCAGGACGAAGCTGGGCAAGACGATCATCCTCATCCACGACACGAACCTGCCCCGGCCCTATACTCGGATCAACCTTGTCCAGGGCACGCACGGATTGGCCCACAAGTGGCCCGACCGGATCTACGTCGAAGGCCAGGCTGCGAAGGCCCACGAGTGGGACGATTTCGAGAAGTTCGCGGCCGAGTTCGAACACCCGCTTTGGAAAGCCATTGCCTCGAAGGGGGAGGGGAGAGGCCAC
>JADGNU010000334.1 GCA_017883305.1 Candidatus Aminicenantota bacterium
CGATCCCGGCCCCGGCGAAAGGGAAGATGCGCAGGGCCACGATGCGCCCGACGGCAAAGAGGGCATAAAGCGCGGCGGCCGAAACGACGCCGAGCGCCGCCTTTCGAAGGAGACCCGAGCGAAGATCCTGGCGAATTCTCTGCGTGTAGCTGCTGTCGATGAGAAAGGCCAGGGCGACGACGATGATGATGTTCAGGGCGAGCCAGGCCCAGAAGTCGAGCGGGCCCAGGCGCCGGAGCCGGAAGAGGGCGATGAAAAGGATCGCCGCCAGCGCTCCAACCGCCCCGACGAGGCGCTGGTCGGGCCGCGACCGCTTGCCGCTCATCGCCACCGCAGGAATCCTTCGAGGATGACGGCCGCGATGCTGAGCAGGCCGAAGACGAGGTTGTGATTGGCCGTCGCCCCGTCGAGGATGACGAAATCCATCGGTTGGCGGGGCGAGGCGCGCCTTACGGCCCGGCCCCAGAGATTGAATGCGTTGGGCAGCGCGAGCAGGACCAGGAGAAAGGTCCAAGGCATCGGGTGCAGCCGGCCGCCGATTATCCTCGGCAGCGCGATGAAGGCGAGGTCGATGACGAAAGGCCCGAAGATCAGGCATCCGTAATAGACCAGCGAACCCTTGTCGCCCAAGAGACCCGCCACTGTCTTGACGTGACGCTGGCCGTCCGAAGCGATGTCGCGCCAATTGTTGGCGTGGAGAATGGCGATGACGAGCATGGCCATCGGTACTGTCCAAAAGACGGGTAGCCAGGAGAACGATCCGGTCTGGACGACCCAGGCGCCGGCGCCGCCGAGAAGCCCGAAGTCCAGGAAGACGGCCAGGTCGCCGAGTGAATGGGCCTTGAGGACCGTATAGAAGACCCCTACCGCCAGCCCCACCGCGCCGATGACGAGGAGCGATCTCCCGGCGACCCAGGCGATGAGCAGGCCCGAGATCGTGGCCAGGCCGAAGAGGAGAGCGGCGCCGCGGAAGACCTGCCGGTCCGTGAGCCAGCCGCGGACGACGGCGCCGCTGACCGGCGTCACGTCGCGGTCGAGGCCGTGACGGAAATCGTAAACGTCGCTGAGCATGTTGGCGGCCGCATGATAGACCACCATGGTCGCGAGGGCCCAGAGGAAGAGGAGCGGGGAGAAGCGGGCGCTGCCGATGACGACGGCCAGGACCGTGCCGAAGATGACCGGCATCGTCGAGGCCGGGAAGGCCCAAGGCCGCGCGGCGATGACCCATTTCTTGACGGCGGACGGGGAAGGGGAGGGGCCGGGACTTTCTCGCATGGCCGAGTTATAGCACATCGAAAATCGGGGACACAATACCATTTTCCGAATTATTCCCGCCTTCAGATACGGCATGTAGAATATCGGAAATTGGTATTGTGTCCCCGAATTATGCGCGCGGCTTGACTTGGCCGGAGGGCGTCCATATGCTTGGAGTCCACCCCGAGTATCGGGAGCATCTCTTCAAGGAGACGTCTCATGCATTCGCTCAAAGATAAGATCGTTTTCGTTACGGGCGCGAGCGCTGGGATCGGGGAATCCACCGCCAAGGCTTTTGCGGCCAAAGGGGCGAGGATCCTGATGTGCGCCCGACGTGTCGAACGGATCGAGAAATTGGCCAAGACGCTCGCGCACGAGCACAAGACCGTATCCCACCCGTTCCGCCTGGACGTGCGCGACCAACACGCCGTCGATAAGGCTATCGCCGGCCTCCCCGAGGATTGGCGGGCGATCGAGGTCCTGGTCAACAACGCCGGGCTGAGCCGCGGCATGGACAAGCTCCCCCATGGCCTCGTCAGCGATTGGGAGGAAATGATCGACGCGAACGTCAAAGGTCTTCTTTATGTCACGCGGGCCGTCCTCCCGGGCATGATCGAGAGAGGCCGGGGTCACGTCATCAACATCGGCTCGATCGCCGGGCGCGAGATCTATCCCGGGGGGAACGTGTATTGCGCGACCAAGTTCGCCGTCAAAGCCCTGTCGAACGCCATGAGGCTCGATCTCAACGGGACGCCGATCCGCGTGAGCGAGGTCGCCCCGGGCATGGTCGAGACCGAGTTCTCCCTCGTCCGATTCCATGGGGACGCCGAACGGGCTGCCAAGGTCTACCAGGGATTTAGGCCGCTTGGGCCGGACGACATCGCCGACGCCATTGTCTGGTGCGCGACGAGACCTCTTCACGTCAACGTCAGTGAGATGGTCGTGATGCCCACCGCCCAGGCCTCGACGACGCTCGTCCACCGAAAATAGGGGGAGGAAATAGGGGGACACAATACCTATTCCCCATTTTCTCCCTCTCGTTCTCGTACGAATGGCGCCCAACGAAATAGGGGAATAGGTATTGTGTCCCCGATTTAGCGGCGGCCGGAGGCCATCCGCATCGAGGCAGGAAGACGGCGAAGCCGGAGCATGGCCCAGATCCCGAAGGCCGGGCCTATGGCCAAGAAAGCAAATGCCCAGTGCCACGTCAGAAGGCGCTCGAGCGCCGGGACGAGTCGGATGGTCACGAGCGTCAGCAGGAACCCCAAACTCGTCTGAAGCGTGAGGACCGTTCCCATCCGGTCGGGCGGCGCGAGCTCGCTGACTCCCGCCGAGAACTGGGCCGAATCGGCGACGACGGCGAAGCCCCAGACGAGCACGAGCGCTGTCAAAAGCCAAGGATTGCCGCCGAAAAACAATCCGGCGACAAGCGAACAGGCCCCGCTCATGGCCATGGCCGCGGATGTGACGGCCGTTCTCCCGATACGATCAGCGAGTTTCCCGGCGACGAGGCTCCCGGCGGCGCCGGCGGCGATGAAAGCGAATCCGGCCAGGGCGGCCCACCGCT
>JADGNU010000335.1 GCA_017883305.1 Candidatus Aminicenantota bacterium
GGGCCGTCGATAGCACTTCCTCATGAATAGACATGGCTTTATGACCTCGAGAGCATGATAACACTTGATAATAATTATTGTCAAGTTGACATTTGCTATCGGTGACGACCAGAAGGCGGCCGGGTCGATCAATTTCGAGGAATTGACTTCCGCTCTGGGGCTGCATATCCTTCTCAGGGCAAATCCCTATCATTGAGGAAGCAACAGTCAAGAAGTACGCCGCCGGGCAAACCGAAGCCGACCGAGGGCCTGGCTAACGGGATCGCCAAGATCATGTTCGCCGGCAAAGATGTCAAAGCGTTTGCGGCGGCCGGCCGCAGCTTCCCGAAGCTGGAAGTGACCCGAAAGCAGCTGAGGAAATGCAAGGCTCCGGTCCTGTTCATCCACGGCGGGAACGAATCCGATTACGTGAAGGACCGGGTCGCGGCCGTCCGAAAGCTGCTCGGACGCGGCGAGCTCAAGATCATCGCGGGCGGGGACCACATGACCACGCTCACCAAGCCGGAGTTCGCGTCCGCGATCATGAAGTTCCTGCGCTCCGGCAAGCTGGAGTAGGCCGGCGACCGCGGCTAATCGATGCGCCCGAGCTGGCCACAGGCCGCCATGAGGCCACGGCCCCGGGGGCTGCGCAGCTTGACCAACGCGCCGGCCGCCTCGAGACGCTTGGTGAACGAGTCGATCTCGGCCTCGGTCGGCGCCCGGCCGATGGGGGAGGAACCGGGATTGTAGGGGATGAGGTTGAGGACGGCCCGACCGGACGGTGCCGCGGCCCGGAGGAAGGCCGCCACCCCAGCCTCCGCACCGGGTCCGTCGTTCCGGCCCGGGACGAGGCAGTAGTTCACCGCGAGCGCGAAATTGCGGCGCTGGGGATAAAGGGCCAAGACAGCGGCCAGGGCCTCGAGGCCCACGCCCCTGCTCGCCGGCATGAGCTCGCCGCGGAGCCCTTCGTCAGGCGCGTTGAGGCTCACCGAGAGATTGAGGCGCTTGAGCCCGAGGCCCCTGAGACGGGCGATGCCCTCGGGCAGGCCGATGGTACAGACCGTGATGTCGTCCTGCGAGAATGCGGGGCCGGATTCGTCGAGTAAAACGGCGAGGGCTCCCGCGAGGCCCTCGAAATTGTCGAGTGGCTCGCCCATGCCCATGAAGACGATCTGGCCGATGTCCCAGCCCAGGGTCAGGCGCGCCGCCGCGTACTGGCCCACGATCTCCTCGGGCCGGAGGTCCCTCACGTAGCCCCGCCGGCCGGACTCGCAAAAAACGCATCCCATCCGGCAGCCCACCTGGGAGGAGACGCAGAGGGTGGCCGGTCCTGGTTCGGGGCCGCGGCGGGCCACGGGAATGCGCACGCATTCGACGCGCTGGCCGTCGTCGAGCCGGAGCAGGGCCTTGGCCGTCGTCCCGAAAGGCCCATCCTCCTCGACAACGCGCTCGACGGCCGGGAGCCGGAGCGCGACGCGGGCGGCCAGGGCGGCGGCGGTCCCCTTGGCGATGGCCTCGCGACCGGGCTCGAAGCGGCCCTCGGCGAAGGCCCGCCTATAGAGGCGGCCCAGGGCCCTTGAATGTCCGCCGCGGCCGGCCAATGCCTCGAAGGCCGGACGGGTCAAGCCCAGGATGTTCACGCGCCCGTCGGTCTCCGGCATGGGGCCACTGTAGTGGAATCCCGCCCCAGAATCAATTCAAGCCGCTGCCACGCGAGCCCGATCTTCGCTTACCAGGCCGCCCGGTTTCGTGTATGATACGGACAAGGGTATGGGATAATGAAACAAGCGTCCTCCAGGCCCGCCCGCGCGCTTGCACCGGGGCCAGCCATCTTCCTTCTTCTCGCGATATCTGCCTTGATCTCCGCGGCGCCGTCCATGGCCGCCGGAAGCCTTGAGTTCAAGCGCATCGTCGGGATCTCCTGGGCGACCTTTTCGGAGCCGCCGAGCCCGGTCGCTATCCCCGAGGCCGGGTTCTCGCTGGCGCGCCAGACAGGGCTCGTTTTCGGCGGCGGGTGTGTCCTGCGGCTGGGCCCGTATTTCTCGATCGATCTCAATCTCCAGTACCTCAGGAAAGGCGCCAAGGTCGATCACACTTTCATGGAAGAGCACGTCGGCACATCCACTTATGACTTCAAGTCGTTCAGTGTCCCCCTCTGCGTCAGGTTCGGCCGGTTGCGCGGCTCGACGCCCTATCTTTTGACCGGGCTCGAGACATCTTACCTCCTCGGCCACAACGTGGTTTTCTTCCCCGACGGCTCGGAATCGGGCACGGCCACGAAGCTCGGTCCCGTGGTCCGTCACGTCGACTTCGCGGCCGTCCTCGGCGGCGGTTTCGAAGTCGTCTTTAAGAACTGGACGTGCTTCGCCGAGCTGCGCTACTATTCCGGGCTCGTCAACCTGTCGCGAGGGGTCGACGCATACCCGGTCATCAAGACCCGGACGCTATCCCTCCAATTCGGCTTCCGGACCCATCGCGCGCCGTTCCCGTTCTGAAGCCGGATCACCGGAATTGGACCGGCATGCCTTGGGGTCTGCGGACCTCTTTTCCACCTGGCCAAGGCAAGCATCCAATTATCGACCTGATCATCCGTCACTTGCAGTGGATTCGTTCGTGTCTCAAAGATGTGGCGCGAGAATATCTTGTCTTCGGGTATCAGCCAGGGGAAGAGGATAATGCCTGAGGACGAGAGCAAGTTTGTCCACGGATCCGCGGCTTGGCGAGGTGATCAGTGCCCTGGATGAGTCTTGACAGGGCGCATACAGTACATTATTGTCTCGCTTCATGACCACTCGAGATCGGTTCCCTGCGCTCTACAATGGTCCAACCCCTGCAT
>JADGNU010000112.1 GCA_017883305.1 Candidatus Aminicenantota bacterium
GTCGTTCCCCAGGGGCCGGGCTTTTCGGAAGGACTTGTGGGCCCGGGCCGCACGGCCGTTCTCATGGGCCCCGCGGCGCAACACGCCAGGAAAAGGGCCGCTGCAATCCCCGCGGCCCCCAGGATCGCCTGTCGACGGAACGTTCGCGCTCTCATTTTTGTTTGCCTGAATGAAGGTATTCTGCACGATATGTGCCAGACCCCCCGCCCCAATCGGGCAGGTCCTCCATATCTGGAAGGTTAGCACGAAATACTATACAATAGATAGGAATAGCGTTATCCAGGAGGCAAGCTCCATGAGAACCATAAGGACGGCCGCGGCCGCTTTCCTGCTCTTGCTGGCGGCGACGGCTTTCGTGACCGCGCAGCCCTCCGGGTCCTGCTGCAATTCCCCCGGTCTCGTGCCGGCCGGTCAGGCCGGGGAGCCCGTCTTCCAAGACCTCCCGAAATCGGGTAAGAAATGCTGGATCGGCGAGGTCAATTACTTTACCTGGGAGTTCGACAAGACGCCGAAGATGGGGACGTCGATCCTCGTCATCAAGCTCTGCGACAAGGACGGGAAGCGCGTCTCCGATCTGGCGATAACCGGACGGTCCGACATGCCCTCGATGCGCGGCGCCCACGATTCTGGCGCGGTCGCCTTCAAGACGAACAGGGCCGGGGATTACCTGTTGCCGGTCAACGTCGTCATGCCCGGCGACTGGGAGGTCCAGCTGACCTTTTCGCGAAACGGCATCGTGATCTTCCGGGGCCGTATCGGCCTCAATGTCTGATATGACCCTGCGGCGGATGGCCGCGGGGGCCGCGCTCTTGGCAGCCCTCGCCGGCGGCCTCCGGGCCCAGAGCTCGCTCTTCTACCTCGAGCTCCAGGCCGTCGCCGCGTATTCCTCGGCGGCCGATGCCGTCGAGCTGTTCTCGCTCACGGCGGACGATATCATGCAGAAGCCGGGCATCGGCTTTGACTTCGTCCAGCGCCTGAGCGCCAGGACCCGGGACGTCGGCGTCCTGGCCGTCCAGGGCCGGCTGGTCTACGACCAGAAAGGCGACCATCGGCTCCAGCCCCAGCTCTACAACGCCTATCTCCGTCTCAAGCCGAAGTTCGCCAATATCTGGATCGGGCACAACCGTCCCGCCCTCGGCCTCTCGTCCGTCCTTGACAATCACGCCCTGGTCCTGCCCGACCCGGCCATGCTCGGGTACAGCTTCGACCGGGATTGGGGCCTGGGTCTTGACAAGGACTTCAGCTGGGGCGGAGTCGCGGCCTCGCTGACCGCGGGCAGCGGCATGCCGCTCTATCTCAAGGGCAATTTCTTGGCCGCCGCCCGCGTTTTCGAGGGCGTCCTGGCCCGCGACAATTACAGCGTCGGCATGTCCCTCGCCCGAGGGAACATCCTGGAGACGATGGGCTACACCCTCGTCGACCCCGAGCCGTTCAGCTGGACCTCCGTGAGCGTCGACGCGTCCTACGTCTGGCGGAACTTGGAGAACCGGGCGGAGATCCTCTTCGGCCGCCGCGACGGGGCTTCGATGTCCCTGTTGTTCTGGCGGTCCGGCCTGTCCCTGCTCGAAGAAGGCCGGCTCAAGGTCGAGGTCCAGCCTGTTCTCATGAAGGGGGCCGGGGCCTGGAATTATTCCCTCGCGACGGGGCTGACCTATCTCCTGAACGCGGACCTGACCGGGCGATTCATGGTTCTCTACGACCACGAGCGCCGCGAGGCCCGATTCGCCGTCCAGCTCTATTACTATAAGCGCCTGTGAGGATCGGGCGGGAGGATGACGATGAAGACGATCACGGAACACGGGCGGCCGGCGGGAGCTCGCACGCGCCTGGCGAGGGTCCTCGCCGTCGTTGTCCTCGGCTTGGGCCTGGCCGCGCCCGCCCTCCACGCGGCGGTCGGCTGTGACCTCAACGATCCCGACCGGGACGTCAAGCGCCTCTTCCCGGGGTCGACCGGATACAAGACGCTCTACGTGTCCATTTCGAAGAAGGGCGGCGACGACCTCCTCAAGAGAATCGAGGCCCGGCTGGGCGACTCGTTCACCGGGCTTTTCGAGACGGCCGACGTCCCCTACACGATGTACCAAGTCTACAAGGGCCCGGACCTCATCGGCTTCATTCACGGCGTCAACCAGAAGGGGACTTATGGCGGGCTCCAAGTCTTCCTGGCCCTCGACCTCAAGGGCGTCATCAAGGGCTTCTACTTCCAGAAGTTGACGGCCAAGGCCGCCAAGGCCTTCCGCGACCCGGCATTCGGCAGCCAGTTCGTCGGCCTCAGCCTGGAGGATTTCTACAAATACGACGTCGCCTCTGGCCGCGAGCAGCCGCCGGGCCCCATCAGCCGGATCAAGAACCCCGACCCCGCTTCCGAGAAGGACTTCCGGGCCACCCTTCGAGCGACCAAGAAGAACCTCGTCCTCGTCGACGAGTTCCTGCTCGGCAACCCGTATCTCAAGTTCTTCAGAGGTTAGGACCCCATGAAAAAGATATCCATATTCGAAGTCGCCTATAAGAATCTCCTGCGCAAGAAGACGCGGAGCCTGCTCACCATCCTGGGCATCGCCATGGCCGCCTGGGTCCTGGTCAGCCTCTTCGGCTTCAACCGGGGCTACGAGGCGTCCCTCAACAAGGATATCGACAACCTCGGCTTCCAGATGCTCGTCGTGGCCAAGGGCTGTCCCTACGAGGCGGCGACGCTCATGCTCAAGGGCGGGACCGGCCTCAAGTACATGAAGGAGGATATCGTCGCGGCCGTGACGGCCGAGCCCGAGGTCGATGGCGTGACGGCCATGCTCATGCAGGTCGTCTTCGACCCCAACAAGGGCGAGACGGGCGGCCTGGCCGCGTTCCTCGGCGTCGATCCGGTGTCCTTTCCGAAGATGAAAAGCGCCCTGCCCTTCAAGGCCGGCGGCTGGTTCAAGGAGCCGGAAGCGGCTGAGGCGGTCTTTGGCTACGAGGCCGCCGAGCTCGAACAGCGCGAGGTCGGGGACATCTATCTCATCCCCGAAAAAGAGGTCGAGGTCAAGGTCGTCGGCATCCTCGAGCGGACGGGAACGCAGGACGACGGCACGATCTTCCTGCCCATCAGGACCGTCCAGAGGATCTTCGGCGTCAAGGGCGAGTTGACGTCCATCGGCATCAAGGTCAAGAAAGACGCGGACATCAAGGCCTTCGAGGACAAGATGTACAAGCTCCCGGATGTCCAGGTCGTCAGCCTGAGCCAGGTCAAGACGACCATCATGACGCTCGTCTCGACGGCCCGGGTCATGGTCTTCTCGATCGCCCTCATCGCCATCCTCATCGCCATGATGGGCGTCATCAACACGGTCCTGATGTCGGTCATGGAGAGGCGCCAGGAGATCGGCATCCTCAAGTCGATGGGGGCCATGGCCGGCGACGTCTTCAAGCTCGTCTGGCTCGAGACGATCATCCTCTGCATCAGCGGCGGCCTCGTCGGCACCGCGCTGTCCCTCCTCACGGCCCGGCTGACGGACGTCCTCGTACGGAACCTCCTGCCGTATTCGCCGAGCGGAGGCCTCGTCGCCATCGATTTCAAACTCGTCCTGATGACCCTCGGAGTCGTCACGGCGATCGGGCTGGCCAGCGGCGTCTATCCGTCCTGGAAGGCGGCCCGGATGAGGCCGCTCGATACCATCCGCAGCGAGGGGGAATCATGATCGCCCCGGCCCGGTATTCGATCGAAGCGGAAAACCTGAGACGGCTCTACCGCCGCGGCCCCGAGGAGATCGCCGCCGTCGACGACATCTCCCTCCAGATCGAAAAAGGGACATTCGTCTCCGTGGTCGGGCCTTCCGGATCGGGGAAGACGACGCTCATCAATGTCCTCGGCTGTCTGGACAACCCGACCTCGGGCAAGCTCTCGCTCGAGGGCCGCGTCGTGTTCGAGAACTGCAAGGGTCTGTCGGAGGCCAAGCTGACGCTCATCCGGCGGGACGTTTTCGGCTACATCTTCCAGAAGTTTTACCTCATCTCCACGCTGACCGTCCTCGAGAACGTCATCCTGCCCTTCACTTTCTTCAAGAAGCCTGGCGCCGAGGAGGACGTCGGCCGCGTCCTCAGGCTGCTCGGCCTCGATAAGCGCGCCGACCATCTTCCGGGCCAGCTCTCGGGCGGCGAGATGCAGCGGGTGGCCATCGCCCGGGCCCTGGTCAACAAGCCCGACATCCTGCTCGCGGACGAGCCGACCGGCAATCTCGACACCGCCCGGAGCGAGGAGATCGGCCTGATCCTCAAGGACCTCAACGAGCGGGAAGGACTGACCATCATCCTCGTCACCCACAATCTCCGGCTGGCCGCGCTGGCCCAGCGGACGATCGAGCTCCGGGACGGGAAGATCCACGCGGCTTGACACTCCCGCCGGGGAAAAATAGAATCACGCCAGCTTTGGAAGAAGAGAGGGACTATGGTCACGACGCTTGCTGAACTCATCGTCAACACGATCAAAGAGTATCCTAAGCCGGACTTCATGCTGTTCCGGAAGGATGGGGCGTACGTGCCTATTTCCACCCAGGAGTTCGGCGACGGTGTCGAGCACCTCGCGCTCGGTCTCAGGGGCCTCGGGTTCGAAGCCGGCCAGAAGCTTTGCCTCCTCTCCGAGAACAGGCCCGAGTGGACCATGACCGACCTGGCGACGCTCTGCGCCGGCGGCCTGACCGTGCCCATCTACACGACGCTCGTCTCGGAACAGATCCGCTACATCATCGACGACTCGGATGCCACGGTCGTCGTCGTCTCGAACGCCGACTATTGGAAGAAGATCGAACCCCTTCGTTCCGGGCTGACCAAGGTCAAGCACTACATCACCTTCGCCGACGAAGCTCCGGCCGGGGTCCTGACCCTGAAAGCGGTCAAGGACGAGGGGAGGGCTGCCGCGGCATCGAAGCCCGGCCTGTTCGAAGAGATCGTCGCCCGGACCAAACCGGGGGACGAAGCCACGCTGATCTACACGTCGGGGACGACGGGTGTTCCGAAAGGCGTCATCCTGACGCACGACAACATCGTCAGCAACATCAAAGCGGCCGTCTCGATCATCGAGTTCACGGAGAAGGACACCGTTCTGTCCTTCCTGCCGCTGTCCCACATCCTGGAACGAACGGTTATGTTCGCCTTCCTCTACAAGGGCTGCACGGTGGCCTTCGCCGAGAGCGTCGAGGCCGTCGCCCAGAACCTCCTTCAAGTCCGCCCTCACATCATGGTCAGCGTGCCCCGGGTCTTCGAGAAGATCTACGCCAAGGTCATGGACCAGGTCCTGAAGAGCCCGGCCCCGCGCCGGAGGATCTTCTTTTGGGCCCTCGGCGTCGGCAAGCAGGCCGGTGCGCTGACGCTGGCCGGCCAGCCGGTGCCTCGCGGGTTGAAGCTCCGGCGGGCGATCGCGACCAAGCTCGTCTTCTCCAAGATCATCGCCCGAACCGGCGGCCGGATCCGCTTCTTCGTCTCCGGCGGTGCGCCGCTGTCGAAGGACCTCGCCGAATTCTTTTATGCCATCGGCCTGGTCATCCTCGAGGGCTACGGTCTGACCGAGACGTCCCCCCTGCTCTCCATCAACACTTTCGAGGCCATCCGCCTGGGAACGGTCGGCAAACCGGCCCCGGGAATCGACATCAAGATCGCCGCGGACGGCGAGATCCTGGCCCGCGGGCCCAACATCATGAAGGGCTATTACAAGAAGGAGGCGGAGACGCGGGAGATCATGGAAGGCGCTTGGTTCCACACGGGCGACATCGGCCATTTCGACGCCGACGGATTCCTGGTCATCACCGACCGCAAGAAGGACCTCCTCGTCACCTCGGGCGGGAAGAACATCGCTCCCCAGCCGATCGAGAACCTCCTCAAGACGAGCCCCTACATCTCCAACGCCGTCGTCATCGGCGACAGCCGGCGGTTCATCGCGGCCCTGATCGTGCCCGACTACGACAAGCTCAAGGACTACGCCAAGGCCCAGAGGATTCCCTTTGCGTCGATCGAGGAGCTCTGCAAGGACAGGCGGATCGTCGATTTCCTCAAGGCCGAAGCCGACCGGGCGACGCCGCTCCTGGCCTCCTACGAGCGGGTCAAGAAGATCGTCGTCCTGCCGCGCGATTTTGACATCGAGAAGGGCGAGATCACGCCTTCCCTCAAGGTCCGGCGGGCCAACGTCACCACCGAATACGAAGATGCCATCGACGCCCTGTACCGGGACGACGCCGAGAACGGGCGCGATGAGGGAGGGACCGGCAGCTGATAGCGGCGGGGGCGACTATTCGGCCGGGGTTTCGGCTTTAACGGGCTCGGGCTTGGTGGTCCAGTAGAGGATCCGGCCGCAGTTCTCGCAGAGGATGACCGTCGTCCGGTCCCGCAGCTCGTTGAGCATCTGCGGGCGGACGCGCATGTGGCACATGGCGCAGAAGTCGCCCGTGACCGGGGACAGGGCGGTGCCGCCCTTCTTCTGGAATAGGGCCTCGTAGAGCTTGAGCTGTTCCCGCGGGATGCGGGGGACCAGGGCCTCGCGCTCCTTCGTCAGAGCGGCGAACCGGGCCTCGGTCTCCTTCATCTTCTCGTCGAGAACGAGCTTCTCCTTCTTGAGCAGGTCCTCCTCCGTGCTCTGCTTGTGGAGGGCGGCCTTGATCTCTTCTTCGACGTCGTCGGCGGCGAGCATCTCGGCGATGATCGCCTCCTCGATCGTGTCGATCTTGTGCTGGGTTTCCTCGATCTCGTGGAGCAGGGCCGTGTATTCCTTGTTGGATTTGACTTCGTTCAGCTGGCGCTTGTACTTCCCGATCCCGACCTTGAGGTCCTTGACCTCGTTCTCGAGGTCGCGGCGATTTTTCTGGTTGTGGGCCATCTTGTCCTTGGCGTCGCCGACGAGCTTGGTCGTGGCTTGGATCCGCTTATCGACGTCTTGGACCAGGCGGGGAATACCTTCAAGGACGAGGGACGCGTTGTGGAGCTCGGTGTCCAGGCGCTGGAGCTCGATGATCAGGTCGAAGTCGATATCCACGTTTCGTGTATCCTCGTTCTCATGGTCACCTGGGCCTACCAGGATTCGAACCTGGGACCTGCCGGTTATGAGCCGGTGGCTCTACCGCTGAGCTATAGGCCCTCGGCCCATCTTTATAACAAAATAACGATGAGGCGTCAATTCAGCCACAAAATACGGTGACACACCAAAATACGGTGACACACAACTAAATACACTTAATTATGAGCGAGATATGTGCGGCCAATGGATTATGGTGACACACGACTAAATTCACCTCATTTGACGATGTTCTTTCCCCACGTGCGTCTATTTAGATAGTGAGGCGACGCGGGATATCGACCGACCCGTCTACGGTCCAAAGTCCCTGCGTTGATCGGAGGGATGCCATGAGCCGATTGCCGAGGGTCGTCGTGCCCGGCTATCCGCATCATATCGTTCAGAGGGGGAACCGTCGGCAGATCGTGTTCTTTCAGGAACAGGACAGGATGTTCTACCTGCGGCTTCTCCGCAAGTACGGGTCGGAGGCCGGGATAGATTTCTGGTCCTACTGTCTGATGGACAACCACGTGCACATCATCGCGGTGCCGAAGCGGATCGACAGTTTCTCGAGGGGGCTGGGAAGGGCCCACTGGGAATACACGCTGAGCGTCAACCTCCGGGAAGATTGGAAAGGCCATCTCTGGCAGGGCCGCTTCTATTCGTGTCCCCTCGACCTTCCCCATCTTCTCATGGCCGCCAAGTACATTCTTTTTAATCCCGTGCGTGCTTCGGTCGTAGATAAACCCGAGGACTACCGGTGGTCGAGCGCGAGAGCCCATCTCCGGGAGACTTACGACCCCCTGATCACCGATGCCGACCTGTCGGCCGAGATCGCGAATTGGCGGGCCTTCCTCTCGGAGCCGCCGCGGAAGTCCGATCTGGAAACGATCAGAGCGCATACGAAAACAGGCCGCCCTCTGGGCGGAGAGGATTTCATCCGCACCCTTGAAAAGATCACGGGAAGGACGCTGATGCCGCAGAAACGAGGTCCTAAGCCCTGGCGAATATGAAGAAGACGCCTACGACCGGCGGACAGCGTGAATTAAGTGAATTTAGTTGTGTGTCACCGAATTAGTGGTTGTTGGTGAAGGATTTCAGCTTGCGGCTGCGGCTCGGATGCTTGAGCTTGCGCAGGGCCTTGGCCTCGATCTGGCGGATGCGCTCGCGGGTCACCTTGAACTGCTGGCCGACCTCCTCGAGCGTGTGCTCGTTGCCGTCGCCGAGCCCGAAGCGCATCTTGAGGACGCGGCCCTCGCGGTCCGTCAGCGACTTGAGGGCCTCCTCGATCTGTTCCTTGAGATTGATGTGGATGACCGTGTCGGGCGGCGAGGGGATGAGCTTGTCTTCGATGAAATCGCCGAGGTGGCTGTCCTCCTCCTCGCCGATGGGCGTCTCGAGGGAGATGGGCTCCTGGGCGATCTTGATGATCTTGCGCACCTTGCTGACCGGCATGTCCATCTTCTTGGCGATCTCCTCGCTCGCCGGCTCCCGGCCGATCTCCTGGACGAGGGCCCGCGAGACGCGGATGAGCTTGTTGATCGTTTCGATCATGTGGACGGGGATGCGGATCGTCCGGGCCTGGTCGGCGATGGCCCGGGTGATGGCCTGGCGGATCCACCACGTGGCGTAGGTCGAGAACTTGTAGCCGCGGCGGTATTCGAACTT
>JADGNU010000113.1 GCA_017883305.1 Candidatus Aminicenantota bacterium
CGAACTCGCCCTCACCTACCACAACCGGGGGACCGTTCAGTTCGATGTCTTTCGCCGGACGGGGCGGTCCGAATCCTACGGCGGAGCGCTGGCCGACTTTCAAAAGGCCGTCGGTCTCGACCCGGCGTACAGCCCCGCCTACTTCAGCCTCGGGGTGGCCTATTTCCAGGCGGGGAGCTTCGCCCTGGCGACGGGCAGTCTGGAGAAGGCCCTATCGTTGGACCCCGGACTCGATGAGGCCTACTTCTTCCTCGGCTCTGCTCAGCTCAAGCTGGGCGATAAGCCTCGGCCTATCGCAATCTGACCCGGTTCAAGACCACTTCCGCCTACGAAAGCCTCTCGCCCGCAGCCAAGAAACGGGTGGATAACGACATCCTCGAGTGCAAACCCGGAAGATGAAGTAAGGTTTCCGCTATTTCTTCGACGGGACACGATCTCCCTTGGCCGGGTCGGGCGGGAAGACATCCTGGATCGAGAAGTCCACCCAGATCAGCATCTCGGTGTTCGGCGTCGCGGCCAGGATACGGTCGCCGATCTCCTTGACCGGGTCCTTCATCGCTCCCCACCAGGGCTTGTCCGTCCGGTAGCCGTACTGGAACCCGACGGGCGCCGGGGCGAAGGTCTTGCCCCACGTGGCGAAATCCTCGATCATCTCGTCCGACGACTTGAAGATCTGGCTATCGTCGACGAAGACGATGCCGTCGCGGAAGGTCGGGGGCATGACGTTCGTGCGGAAGTGCTTCAAGAACATGCGGTAGGCGGGATTGTGGGAGCGGGCCGCCGCGAGCCAGGTCCGGGCCAGCTCGTCGGTCACCGGGTCGCCGAGATCCGGATTGTTGGAGCGGTGCCACTCGATATCGACGCCGACCCCGATGACGCACTTGTGATGGCCGTAGTGGTCGAGCATCACGTGGAAGGCCTTGTCGACCGGCGCCCAGCCCGGCTCGGTCTGGAGCCAGACACTGTAGCCGAGCTGGTCGAAGAGCTTGAGCACGGGCTCGCTGATGTCTTCCGGCATGCCGGTGATGAGCGGGTCGCCGCCGGGAGGCACCGGGAAGGACATCTCGGTGCCGCGGCCCTTCAGCCGGCTCACGATCCAGATGGCTTCCGGCTTCGCGCCGGGGAACTTGGAAGCGATCTCGACGCCGGCGCGGGCCCAATATCCCGGGCCGGGATCGTTCGGCCGGCCGTACGTCGAGCTGCGGATGCCCGCGCCCTTGAAATTGTCCGTCCTTTGCGCCAGCGCAAATAAGGCCATCGCCACGGCTAATACGACCGTCAACACGGCCGCCGTGCTCAGCATCACATTGAGGATGTTCGGCCTCTGCCTTTTCATGGTCATGTCGATCGTCCTCCTCGATGGGGTCCGGCCGCGCCCGGCCGTTGTGACTATATCATGGGGGGAAGCCGTTTCATAGCTCGGGCCGCTAAAGATAGATTAGGATCAGAGCTTCGGCGACCATGGCCGCCCGGCCAGCGTTTGATTTGTTCTTTTTCCTGAGTTAAAAGGCATCTTTCATTTCCTCGCCGACCCGGAAAGTCCCCTTGGGCAGGAATGTTGTCGCCCTGCACCAAGAACCTGACCTATCGACCGCGCCGAAATTCGGGCCCTTTCATCTTTTTTTCTTAAAGTCTATATCTCATTGATAATTAATATTTTATAGAAAACAGTCCGATTTTGGCACGGAACTTGCCATTCAATGGGCATCCGCAGACGTGAAGGTCTGCGGCCGAGGAGGTCCCTGATCTTCTCGGCCGGGCGAATAGACAAAAAGGAGGCCCGATGAACAAGATCTGGAAAACACTGGCGATCGGCGCGGTGGTGGCCATGCTCGTCCTTCCGCGCATGGCGGCGGCCGACGTGAAGTTCGGCATCAAGGGTGGAGTCAACGTCGCCAACGTCAACGGCAATTTCGCCGACAACGTCACGAATTGGAAGAGCCGGGTCGGCTTCTGCGCCGGGATCTTCCTGGAGTTCAACTTCGGCCGGATCCTGACCATCCAACCCGAGGTCCTCTACACCATGAAGGGGGCCGAAGCCACGCTCGCGGAAGGCGTGCTCACAGGAACCGGAAAGCTCCGGTTCGATTACCTCGAGATCCCGATCCTCCTCAAGGTCCGGATCCCCACAGGCGATGTTCATCCCTTCGTTTTCGCGGGCCCGGCGATCGGCTTTAACCTGAAGGCCGCCTTCCAAGACATCACCGGCAGCTCGAGCGACGTCGCGGGCATGAATAAGGTGGATTACAGTGCCGTCTTCGGCGGAGGCCTCCAGCTCGGCCGCTCGATCCATATCGACGCGCGCTATACGCTGGGGCTCCAGAAGCTCGAGGTCCCCGATCTCGGAACGATCGACCTGAAGAACGGCGTGCTCTCGGCGACGATCGGTCTGGCTTTCTGAGCCGTCTAGAGGACGATCTCCTGATCGTCACGACCGGCCTCGAGGACGACCCCGTTGGCCCGGCCGAGCTCCCGGATCGCGGCTCGGGCCCGGGGAATGTCTTTGTAAAACCAGCCGCCGAAGTGAACGAGCACAATACGGCGGCAATGAGCTTTGAAAAGGCGGACCAGGTCCGGCAGACCCGTGTGCCCATAAATCTGGCCCGTCGTCTTGTCCCTGATGATGAGACCGCCTTTCCGAAAGTAGCTCGCCTCGGTGATCACCAGGTCCAACCCTTCAAAAAGGGAATGGAATTCTTTGTTGATCCAGACCAGGTCCCCCGTGTAGAGGATCTTCATTGAACCGTGGGCGACGAGATAGGCCTGGGAACGGACCTTGAGGCTGTGTTGGGAAGGAACCGGCCGGACGCTGTACCCGGCGATCGTCTCCGGCCGGTCGAGGACGGTCACCCCGTAGTCCTTGTACACTTCCGGGGCGAATAACGGGACGCCGGCCGGGGGCCTCTCCGCCCCGGCGCGAACGAAATAGGCGTGATCCGGGTGCAGGTGAGTGATCAGGACGGCCTTCGGCTTGCGATCGAGGAACTCGCGTTCGCCGAGATCGACCATGAGCGACCCGTCGATGAGGATGCCGGAGTGGCGGGAGTGATAGGGCGCCGTTTGATCGATCTCGCCGCGGGTGCCGAGGATCGTTATCCGCATGTTCCGATGTCTCCCTGAGCCTTACGGCCTGTCCGCGGATGCGGCGGCGGCCGCGATCCCTCCGTGCACCCGCCGCGTCCTGTTCATCGGGTCCTAATCCTGCCCCATGATACAAGCTTAGGGGGCTGGATGGCCAGACCTCCGTGACCCGACCGGAGGTCCGGTGCCGAGTTTGGCATAGAAAT
This sequence comes from Candidatus Aminicenantota bacterium, assembly GCA_017883305.1. Classification (GTDB taxonomy): domain Bacteria; phylum Acidobacteriota; class Aminicenantia; order Aminicenantales; family Saccharicenantaceae; genus RBG-16-66-30. Next base: position 3,288 of record JADGNU010000113.1, read on the forward strand.
TGCTCCTCTTTTTCAAGAAAATGGAGGGTCATTATGTTGCCCAAAACGATGAAGGCCGCCGTGATCGACAAGTTCGGGGGACCGCAAGTTCTCCATGTCAGCTCGATTCCCGTGCCGGAACCGGGTGAAAACGAGATCCTGCTCCGCATTCACGCGGCCGGGATCGGGACCTGGGACCCATGGCTGCGCGAAGGCGGCGCAAGCGCCGGGCGGTTCCCGCAGGTCCTCGGGTCCGACGGGGCGGGGACGGTCGTGGCCCGCGGGTCGAAAGCGCGACGTTTCAAGGTCGGGGACCGGGTCTACGCGTACGCGTATGATAATCAGAAGGGCGGATTCTACGCGGAATATGCCGCCGTCTCCGAGGACGACGCGGCGCGGATCCCCTCCAACCTCGGGACACTCGAAGCCGGCGCCCTCCCGGCGAGCGGGGTCACGGCGCTCTTGGGGCTCGAGAAGCTGAAGATCGGAAAGGCCGAGGCGCTCATGATCCTCGGGGCCAGCGGGGGCGTCGGGCATGTGGCGCTCCAGCTGGCGAACCGGATGGGCGCGCGCACGCTGGCCGTGTCGTCCCGCACGGACGGCGTCGATATGACGCGACGGCTAGGGGCCGATCTTTCCGTCGACGGGAGGAGCGCCAAGATCCTCGGTTCGGTCAAGGGCTTTGCCGAAAACCTCGACGCGGCGCTCGTGTTCGCCAACTCCAAGCGGCTGGCGGAGGCGCTAGGATACGTGAAGAAGGGCGGACGGATCGCCTTTCCCAGGGGTGTCGAGCCCGAACCTCCAGCTCTCGCCGGGGTCAGGGTTTTCCCCTATGACGGGATCTCGAGCCCGGAGGTTTTCGAGCGTCTCAACGGCCTGATCGCCCGAGGCCTCTTCCATGTGGCGATCCATCGGACCTACCGGCTCGAAGAAGCGGCTCAGGCGCATCGCGACGTTTCAAAGCATCACCTGGGCAAGCTGATCTTTAAGATCCACGGCTGAAAAGCTTGGGGATCTCCCTCCAGAATATCACGATGAAGCACGTCAGAAAGACCAGCCCTAGCTGGGCCAGGGGGATCGGTTGGAGCTTCAGCGGCGTGCTCAACGCGGGAACCCGTGTGACGAGCAGCAGAAAGGCGAACGCGAAGACGGCCCAAAGGTCGATCGCCTTGTTGGAGAAGACGCCCAGACTGGACAAGGGTTCCTTCTCGGACCGGGACACGAAGGCGAGGAGGATGTGGCCGATGATCCAGGCGGAGAAGGCGATCGTCTGGGCCTGGACGTGGGGCCAGCCCTTGCTGAGCGCGTAGCCGTAGGGGATCATGACGGCCGCGAACAAGCTGACGCCCGAGACCGCGATGTTCCTCAGCATGCCCGCGTCGATGAACTTCTCCTTCGGATCGCGGGGCGGCCTGCGATAGATCGTCTTTTCGGCCGGCTCGGCGACAAAGCCCGACGACGCAGCCAGGTCCATGAACAGCTCGAGGAGGATGATCTGGACCGGGGAAAAGGGGAACGGGACGCCGATGACGACCGGCAGCATGAACACCAGGACCAGGGCCGTCTTGACCGAAAGGTAATAGCCGAACCCCTTCCGCAGGTTGTCGAAGAATTTCCGGCCCTCGAAAATGGCCCGGGCGATGGTGTTGTAGTTGTCGTCCGCCAGGACGACGTCCGCGGCTTCCTTGGCGGCATCCGTGCCCCTGATGCCCATGGCGATGCCGATGTGGGCGCCCTTCAAGGCCAGGGTATCGTTGACGCCGTCTCCCGTGACGGCCACGATCTCGCCGTTGGCCTGCAGGGCCTGCACCAGCCGGTACTTGTGCTCGGGGGTCACCCGCGCGAAGACCGAGACATCCCGGACCGTCCTTCTGAGGTCTTCGTCGGACAGGGCGTCAAGCTCGGGACCGCCGATGACCTTCTCGGCGGGAATGCCGACCTTGCGGGCGACGGTCAAAGCCGTCAGAGGATGGTCGCCGGTCACCATGATGGTCCTGACGCCGGCCCCCCGGGCGACATTCAGGGTCTCCTCGACGCCTTTGCGCGGCAAGTCCTCGAGGGCCACGAGGCCGACGAGGGTCACGCCCTGCTCTAGGGCCGTGAAGCCCTCGCCGAGAGCGGCGGCCGGGACGGATTTCGCCGCCACCGCGATGACCCGCCGGCCCAGGCCCGTCTCCTTCTCGAGCTCCGTCTGAAAGGCGGACCTGTCGCCTGCGGAAAGCTCGAGGAGCTCTTCCGGGCTGCCGCTCATGAAAAGCTTCAGCTCGCCGTCCGCTTTCCTCAAGACCGTCTTGGTCTTTCGCCCGTCGCCGAAGCCTCGTTGCCTGACGATCTCGCCCCGGACCGCGGGAACGCCCAGCTCGCGGGCTTTGTCGATGACGGCTTTGTCGGTGGCGAACGCCGACATTTCGGAGAGCGCCGAAAAAGCTGTGGACATCACGTCCTTTTCGCGGCCCGGCGGATACACGGCGACGACCGACATCTCGTTTTCCGTCAGCGTTCCCGTCTTGTCGGTCAAGATCACCGTGGCGTTGCCGAGCACTTCGGTGGCCTTGATTCTCTTGATCAGGAAGTTGTTCTTGGACAGCGTGTACGCCCCTAATCCCAAGATCATCGTGATGATGATGGGGCCTTCCTCCGGGATCGTGGCGAAGGCCAGGGCCAGCCCGGTGAGAATCATCTCCTTCAGGTTCTGGCCCCTGATGACGCCGAGCAGGGGGATGGCGACGCTGAAGAACAGGGCCACCCAGACGAGCTTCATGGCCAGATCCTTCATGGCCAGCTGGAGCGGGGTCTTCGGCGGCTTGACCGCCTGGGCGAGCGCGGAGATCTTGCCGAACCTCGATGACAAACCGGTCGCGACGACTTCGGCCTTGCCTTCGCCGGCGACGACGAGCGTTCCGGCCGAGATCTCATCGCCGGAGTCCTTGACCACCGGCAGCGATTCGCCGGTCAGTGACGATTCGTCCACTTGGAGGCTGTAGGCGGTCACCAGTCTGGCGTCGGCGGCGATGCGCGACCCGGACCCGATGAGCAGGATGTCTCCGGGGACGACCGCTTCGGTCTCGATCTCGGTCACCGCGCCATCCCGGACGACCTTGGTCCTCGGTGCCGCCAGCTGGGTGAGCGAGGCGATGGCCTTCTTTGCCCGAAACTCGTTCCAAACTTCGACGAACGTCAGCACGATGATGATCGAAAAGATCGTCAGGGCGTCCTCGAGCTTGCCCCAGACGCTGTACACCACGCCGACCCCCAGCAACAGCAGGATCATCGGCTCGGTGACTTCCTCCTTCATGATGGCCAGAAACTTGACCTGATAGGGCTTGGCCAACCGGTTCGGCCCGAATTCGGCGAGCCTTTTTTTGGCTTCGAGCGCAGTCAGGCCTGGGGTTTGCGGGTTTGCGTTTTTTAAAAGCATCTGCGCCTCGTTGCCCCCCATGATGTCAGAAGGCGAGCGGGGAATCAAGATGCCGAACGAGGGGATCCGCAGGATAAGGGACGGCCGCGGGTCAGGGCGTGCGGGGCGACGCGCCCGGCCGCGTCGGGGCCGGATCGCCAGGGCGGAACGGGCCTGAGCTCGACATGGGGTAGGGCCGGAGAGCCACGGAGAGATCGCTGCCGTTCGCGGACAGGCTCCCTTGGCTGAACGAGGTTATGGACAGGGTCGTGTGCCCCTTCCCCATGCAAGACAGGATGCCCTCGAGCGGTCCAGCGGGCCCCGATCGGGGGATGTCCACGAGCGTGTAGTGGCTCTTCTTGGTGAACCGGGGCTCGTTCACGTCCGGATCCACGAAGTTTCTCTGGCCTCCGCCTCCCGTGATGACCATGAGGACGCCATTGTAGACCTCGGAGGCGTGGACGTGCCGGTGGCCGAAGGCCGCCAGGACGACGTGATGGCGGGCAAGGATGTCCAGGAACTCCGCCTCGTTCTCGAGAGGTGGCGTGAAGAGGGCTGCCAGCCCCGGATCGATCTTCTTGAACGGAGCCCTCGGGGGGACGTGGGCGAAAAAGAACTTCCGCGACGGGGCGGGCTCGCTGAGCACCTTCTCGAGCCAGTCGAGCTGCGTCCGGGTAAAACCGGAAGGCTCTTTTCGCAGGCCGGCTTTGGGGACGTCGCTCATGAACACGAAGCGCATGTCGCCCCGGTCAAAATAGAAATCCTTGTCGCCGAAGAAGGCCCTCGAGATCCGTTCGCCTTCCTCCCGGACGTCATGGTTCCCGTCGACATGAAGGATGGGGCAGGGCGGATCGGCGATGGCCTTGAAGTAGGCGCCGTAGCATTCGACGACGGGCGAGACGACCCGGTCCCCCAGATGGACCATGAATGCGGGGGGCGGGTCGAGGGCCGCGATCTCCCCGAGGAAGGTCCGGAAAGTTTTGTTGCCGTCGGAGACCGTGTCCCCGATGATGACGAACCTCAGGTCCCGTCCGTCGTTCCGGGCCGCGATGGCCCGCACGGCTTCGCGATTCGTCGGGACGACGCCCCTCAGCCCCTCGGGGACCGAGACGAGCTGTTGGTCCTGGCGGAACTGGGACAGGTCATACCCGCCGTCGTCAACAGAATAGGAGCAACGGCCCGTGATCAGGGCCACAAGAAGCGACATCAAAAAGAATCTCTTTCTGGACATTGATCTGTCTTATCTCTCTTCGTCCATTATAGCGGACGCCCAAAATCCCGCGCTTCGTCCCGGCCGGATCCATGGATTTCAACTGAACCTGGAGCCAAAGGCCTCAGGCAAGCGTTTCGGAAAGAGGATTGGTGGGCGATAGAGGACTTGAACCTCCGAGTAGGAAAGCGCTAAAGCCCCCGATCCCTTTCCCTATAGAGTCTGATCCATTTCTCGATGGTATGTGCCAGTGTACGGCTGAGCCCCACGCCGCTTCCGTGGATAGGGCGCAGCTCTTCGGCCAGCTCCGGATAGCCCTGGCGATCCAGCCAGCCTGAAAGCATGTCGTCGTCGGCATAGGGCTGAATCGTTTCCGGGTCCAAGTCCAGAATGGCCGCGTGCAGATGATCCAAGGTGAAAACCTTCTTGTCCCCGAGGACGAGCGGCGTCCGTCTCATTCGGGCGATCTCGGCCTGAAGATTTCTTTTCAGGTGGGCAATAAGTCGCCGGCCGTGGAGCCTCTCGGGGCGCAGCCGGTTTCCCAGTTCAGGGTAGCTGTGCATATAGAGCCAAGTCGAGAACCTGTCATTGTCCCCATAGATCTCCAGGATCTCGCGGAGCTCCCGGCCCTGGTCCGTGTCTTGCTCAGCGTCAAGCAGGACCTGGCAAATACCGTGAATATTCTTAGCCCGGCGCAGTTCCCTGCCTGCTCTGTCGTAGATCAGGAAATCGCCCAGCCCCGTCCGGTTGAGAATGTGATCCCTCAGTCTCTCGAGGCTGTCCGGATCCCCCTTTGGCAGAATAAA
>JADGNU010000003.1 GCA_017883305.1 Candidatus Aminicenantota bacterium
GAAACGGGTACGGTCGCGGTGCTCAACCTCTTCGAGCGCGCCGGGGACCGGACCTACGATTCTTCGCCGGTCATCGATGCCGACGGGACGATCCTCGGCATCACACGCATGGTCCACATCATGGAAGGCCCCGGATTCCACGAACGCGGCTACTACGCGCCCGGCGACCGGGAGAGATTCGTCTTTTCCACGGCGGCCGGCCGGATCGGTGTGGCCATCTGCTACGATCGTCATTTTCCGGAATATATGAGGGGGCTGCGCCTGGCCGGCGCTGAGCTCGTGGTCGTGCCCCAAGCCGGGACGGTGGGGGAGTGGACCGAAGGGATCTTCGAAGCCGAGCTCCAGGTGGCGGCTTTCCAGAACGGCTACTATGCCGCCCTCGTCAACCGGGTCGGGCGCGAGGAAGGGCTCGAGTTCGCCGGCGAGTCCTTTGTCGTCGACCCCGACGGCCTGGTCATCGCCCGGGCGCCTGGCGGCCTGGATCGCATTCTCTATGCCGATTGCGATTTCGCCAGGAACGCGGCCTCGCACGCGGCCCGTCATTTCCTCGGGGACCGCAGGCCATCGGTCTACGGGGCGATGGGCCTCGCGGACTCCGGCAAGGAGGACCGCTAATGCCTCGCTGGTACGTCATCAACACGAGGCCGAAGAAGGAGAGCCAGGTCGAGCGGCTCTTTATCGAGGGCGGATTCACGATCTATTGCCCGAAATACGTCCGGGAAAAGCGGGTCACGTCATTTTTCCCCGGATATGCGTTTCTCCAGTTCGAATTCCCGGACCAGTTCCAGATGGTCAAGTATACCCGCGGCGTCAAACGCGTGGTCGGCAACGACGCCGGCCCCACGCCCATCCCGACCGAGATCGTCGAGGGCATCAAGTCCCGGGAGCGGGACGGGCTCATCGTCTTCGAGAGATACGGCCAGGAGCCGGCGGTCGGGGACGAGATCGAAGTCGTCGAGGGCCCGCTCAAGGGCCTCAAGGGCATCTTCCGCAAAGAGGTCGGCGACAGCGAGCGGGTGATGATCCTCCTGAACTACGTCTCCTACCAGGGCATGCTGCTCATCGAAAAGGACAAGCTCAAGAAAATCTAGGCGGCCTATTTCCCGGCCTTCAGCGCGTCGAGGAAGGGCTGCTTGAGGCTGTTCGAAGAGAAATAAACCACCCCGTCGGCCCTAAGGGCCTTGCTCGTCCGCATCTGCTCGATCATCCCCTCGGGCGTGTTCTGGTTGTGCGACGTGCCGATGCCGATCCCCGGACAGACGAGCGTCTTCCCTTTGCCGAAGCCGACCGCTTCGCGCGTGAGCTTCTCGTAGAGCTTGCCATCGTTCGTGTAGATCATCGGATTGAGCATGTCGACGAGCCCTTCGCGGCCCCACTCGGCCCAATCCTGGCCGATCATGACCCTGGCGTTCACGGCATCCGGGAAGACAGCGGCGCTGATCTTGACCTTGCGGCCCGTCGTCTTGAGCGCGTCCCTGAGCTCCCGGATGAAGACGGTCACCCGGTCCGTGTTCCAGCGGAGCCACACGTTCCAGGCCGGGTTGCCCGTGTCCCGGGCCTTGACGGCGGCCATGTCGATGCCCGTGTCCGCGTTGAACAGCTTGAGGGTCTCCGCGTCGAAGCTGAAAAACGGCTCGGTCGGCTCACAGGGGTAGCGGATATAATCGAGGTGGACCCAGCCGACGTCATATTTAAGGACGACTTCAAGCATCAGGCTGATCTCATAGGCCCGAGCAGCCGGAAGGGCGGGATTGACGGCGGCGACCATCTCCCGCTTGGGGGACGTGATCAGCCATTCGGGATGCTCGCGGACCTGGCCGAGGATGGCGGACTCGGGGAAGACGCAGAACCAGGGGTGGACCTCCATCTTTCTTTTTTTCGCCTCGGCGAGGAAGGTCCCGAAGAAGTCCCAATTGTAGGCCGCGTCGCGAACGCCGATCTCGCTCGCGTAGTAGACGTGTCCCGAGGTGTTTTTCACCAGCATGATCAGCGTATTGATGCCCGCCTTGGCATATTCATCAAGGGTCGTCCGCATCTTTTCGACGGCCGCGTCCTTATCGGGGCCGAAGAAGCCGGGATGCATCCAGACGCCTCGCACGGGCATCGCCAGTGACGATTCGGCCGCGCCGCCCGAGAAGGCGGGTGCGACGGCCAGAACGAGGGTCGCGAAAAAGAAGGACAGGACGGCGAGGGCTCGGGATCTCATCGAGGGCCTCCTTGGCGCGATTTTCCGGGTGGACCCGGGGAGACGGTCAGCTCTGATATAGCAAATGAATGCCGGTCGAGTCAAAGCCGTGAGGGGACCGAGGTCCTCAGCGGCGCGCCTTGCCGTGGCCGCCGCCGCCCGGCGTCTCGATCCTGAGACGATCGCCGGGCCCGAGCTTGACGTTGGCCTTCGAGCCGACGACCTTTGTCCGGCCCTGAGAAATGATCGTGTTCCGGCCCTTCGCTCCCGGGCCGCCGCCTTGCTGGCCATAAGGGGCGAAACGCCGTCTCTCGGAGATGACCGTCAAGTCGACCGGCACCCGGAACTCGTACTCGCGGACGATGCCCTCGCCGCCCCGCCGGGCCCCGCGGCCGCCCGATCCTTTTCTCAGACGGTAGGACCGGATCTTGAGCGGCAGGTTGTTCTCGAGGGCTTCGACCGGGGTGTTGAGCGAGTTGGTCATGTGGGTGTGGACGCCGTCGAGTCCCGCGGCGTCCGCGCCCGCGCCCATGCCGCCGCCGATCGTCTCGTAATAGGCGAAATGCCTTTTCTTTTCGGGGTCGTAGCCGCCGAAGGCGATGTTGTTCATCGTCCCCTGGCTGGCGGCGGGAATGCGGCCGGGGAGGGCCTTGGCCAGGGCGCCCAGCAGAACGTCGACGATGCGCTGGGAGGTCTCGACGTTGCCTCCGGCGCAGGCGGCCGGGAATTCGGCGTTGACGATGGACCCCTTGGGCGCGCGGATCTCGAGCGGCCGCATCAGGCCGGTATTGAAGGGGATGTCCTCCTCGACGAGAGAGTGGAAGACGTAGAGCACGGCCGAGCACGTGACGGCGAAATTGGCGTTAACCCCGCCCGACGTCTGCGGCGCGGAGCCGGCGAAGTCGACGACCGCCCGATCGCCCCGGACCGTGATCCGGACCGCGATCCGGATCGGGCGGTCCGAGATGCCGTCATCGTCGAGCTGGTCGGCGAACGCATATTCGCCGTCGGGGACCTCGCGGAGCGTCTGGCGCAAGAACTTTTCCGAATAGTCCTGGATGAGGCCGGCGTAGAGGCGGACTTTTCCGGCGCCGAAGCGGCCGACCGCCTCCTCGAGCCTGGCCCGGCCGATCTCGTTGGCCGCGACCTGGGCCAGGAGGTCGCCGCGTCGCTCGTCCGGCGTCCTGACATTGGCCAGAAGGAGGTCAAAGACGTCCTGGTTCAGCCGGCCGCGCGAATAGAGCTTAAGAGGCGGGATGATCAGGCCTTCCTGGAAGAGCTCGGTCGCCAGAGGCATGGATCCCGGGGTCATGCCGCCGACATCGGAATGATGGGCCCGGTTGGCCACGAAAAAGGCCAGCCGGCCGCCAAGGAAGATGGGCGAGATGCAGGTGATGTCGGGCAGGTGAGTCCCGCCCCGATAAGGGTCGTTGAGGATGACCAGGTCGCCCTTTTCGAAGGTGACGGAGTCGAGCGCGGCCCGGACGGAGAGGGGCATGGCCCCCAGGTGGACGGGGATGTGCGAGCCCTGGGCCAATGTCCCGCCGTCCCGGTTGAAGAGGGCGCAGGAAAAGTCCTTGCGCTCCTTGATGTTGGGCGAAAGGGCGGTCCGGCCGAGGACGGCGGCCATCTCCTCGGAAATGGCCACGAAGACGTTCTTGAAGAGCTCGAGCTCGATCGGGTCGACCCTCTTCATTGAGAGCCCGCCTTGCGGATAACGAGATTGAGATAGGGGTCGACGGCGGCTCTGTAGCCAGGAGGCAGGAAGGCCGTCGATTCCGGGTCGATGATGAGGGCCGGCCCCGGGAGGACATTGCCTGGCCTAAGCTTTGACCTGTCGTAGACCGACCCTTCGCGGACGGCCCGACCGGAGTGGATCGCCTGTGTCTTGACGAGCGCCTGGGGGTCCAACGATGCGGCCCTCGGCTCGCGCCTGAGAGGGATCTTCGGGGTCATAGCCACGGCCTTGATCCGGAGATTGACGATCTCGACCGGCCGGCGGTCGTGCCGGTAAGAATAGAAGCGCTTGTGGAGCCGGTGGAAGCTTTCGAGGAAGGCCTGCCCGAGAGTCCGTGCTTTCCGGTATGGGACATCGATCTCGTAGGACTGCCCGGCGTAGCGGCAATCGAGCGAACGTTCGAGAACGATATCTGATGCCAGGCCGTCTTCGGCCATGTCCCGGCGCGCTTTCTCTTCGAGCTTCCGGAATTCGGATTCGAGCTGGAATAAGCCGATCTGGGCGTCCGTTCTCATGAGGGACTTGGCGTAATCCTTGACCGGGTCCGACACGAGCAGGCCGAAGGCCGAAAGCACTCCCGCGTTGCGCGGCACGAGAACCGTGGGCATGCCCAGATGGGCGGCCATCTCGATCGCGTGCATGCCGCCCGCCCCTCCGAAGGAGAAGAGCGCGAAAGCGCGGGGATCGATGCCGCGCTCGACGGATATGACGCGGATGGCTTTCTCCATGTTGGCGTTGGCGATGGCCACGATGCCGAGGGCCGTCTCGATCGCCGATTTCCCGATCGCCCGGCCCAGCCGGGATACGGCATCAAGGCTGCGTTCAGGGAAGATCCTCATTTTGCCGCCCAGGAAGAAACCCGGGTCCAGGCGGCCGAGGCAGAGGTTGGCGTCGGTCACGGTCGGAAGCTCGCCTTTGCCGTAGCAGGCCGGCCCGGGATCGGCGCCCGCGCTCTGAGGTCCGACCCGAAGCGAGCCGCCGCGATCGGTATAGGCGATGGAGCCGCCGCCCGCTCCGACCGAGTGGATGTCGATGATGGGCAGCCGAATAGGGAAGTCGCCGACCCGGCTCTCGTGCGTCCGCCGAATGCCCCCTTCGATGAGGGACACGTCGGTCGAAGTGCCGCCCATGTCGAAGCTGACCACGTTGGGGAAACCGGCCGCCTTGGCTAGGATGCGAGCCCCGACGACTCCTCCGGCCGGTCCCGAAAGGGCCGTTCGGATGGGCTCAACCCGCGCCCGGAGCGGAGAGATGTAGCCTTCGTTCGATTGCATGATGCGCAGGTCGGCCCGGCCGAGGCGGCGGTCAAGCTCGCCGAGATAACGGTCCATAACCGGCATGAGATAAGCGTTGACGGCCGTCGTCGAAGTCCGCTCGAACTCTCGATGCTCGGGCAGGAGACGGCTCGAGATGGTGAAAAGGAGGCCCGACCGCTCGAGCTCCCGCGCCACGATCTCCTCGTTCTTGGGATTGGCATAGGAATGGAGGAGACAAACGGCAACCGCCTCGGCCCCCGTCTTTTTTATCTTCTGGACGATCCGGCGGACCTCGGCCCGGCTGACCGGCTGCTCCACGCGCCCGGAGGCGAGGGTCCTTTCCTTCAGCCCAAATCTGAGAGCGGCCGGGATAAGTTCGAACCGGCTTTCGGGTTGAAGGGCATAAAGATTCCGACGGGTCTGCCGGCCGATGGCCAGGACGTCCTCGAATCCCGCTGTCGTGATCAGGGCGATGTGGCCGCCTTTGCGCTGGAGGAGGGCATTGGTGGCCACGGTCGTGCCGTGGACGATGAATGCGGCGGGGGAGTCCTTCAGGATATCGCGGACGCCTTCGAAGATCGCCAGCGACGGGTCCTGCGGGGTCGAGAGGACTTTCCGATTGGAGAGCCGGCCGTTCCGCCAGATGACAAAGTCCGTGAACGTTCCGCCGGTATCCACCCCGATGCGGATTGAGCCGGAATCCTTTTGGCGTCCCATGGTCGAGGAGGTATTAGACCGTTAACACGGGAGCCAAGTCAAGCTGGCGAAGTCCGGGAAGCAAGGGCCTCTTAGTGACAGGTGCTGCAGGACTTGCTCGAGCAGCTGCGGCAGCTCGAAGAGGAGGCTTTGATGCGGCTGGAGCCGCCGCCGATGCCGAAACACGAGATCATCTTCTGGACGTCGCCCGACCCGCACTCGGCGCAGACAACGTCCCTTTCTTTGCCTGAGGTCACGAGGCTTTCGAACCTCTTGCCGCACTTCTTGCACGCGTATTCATAGAGGGGCATAACAGACCCATTTTACAGGAACCGGACCTAAGCGTCTATTTGACGAGCGCGATCGCCTCGATCTCCACCTTGACGTCTCGCGGCAGCCGGGCCACCTGGACCGCGGCGCGGGCAGGGTTCGGGACCTTGAAGAACTCGGCGTAGACCGCGTTCATCTTGGCGAAATCGTTCATGTCGTTCAGGAAGACGGTCGTCTTGACGACGTCGTCGTAAGACGAGCCGGCCGCCTCGAGGACGGCCCCGACGTTCTTGAGGACCTGGCGGGTCTGGTCCTCGATCGTGCCCGTGTTCAGATTGCCTGTGGCCGGGTCGATGGGGATCTGACCCGAGCAGAAAACGAAGCCGTTGGCGATGATGCCTTGGGAATAGGGGCCGATAGCCTTCGGCGCCTTGTCGGTCTGGACCTGTTTCTTCATAATCTTGCTCCTTCCGATGCCGGCGAAGGCCCCCGACGCGAACGCGCCGGCGAGCCCCAGTGCGGCAAGAAATCTTCGTCTGTTCACGTTCGCTGCTCCAACAATAAGATGAGGATGCTCCTGTTTCCGGGGGACACGCACAAAGAATACATGTCCCCGAAAAGCAGAAACGTCCCCATTTCCTCAGGCTGATAGGCCGTCGATGACCGCCGTCAGGAACTTCCAGAACTTGTCGACCGACCCGATGTGGACGTGCTCTTCGGGCGAGTGCGGATTCTTCATGGTTGGCCCGAACGAGATCATATCCATGCCGGGGAACTTCTCGCCGATGATGCCGCACTCGAGGCCGGCGTGGATGGCCACGACCTCGGCTTCCTTGCCGAAGGTCTTGACGTAGAGCTCTTTCAGCTTCTTGAGGAGAGGGGAGTCGAGGTTGGGCATCCAGCCGGGGTAGCCGTTGTCGAACTCGGCCTTCGCGCCGGCCAGGGCGCAAACGGACTTGATGACATCGCGGGTGGCCTCGAGGGCCGAGGCGACCGAGCTCCGCGTGCTGCAAAGGACGGTGAACTCCTTCTTGCCGGTCTTAACGATGGCCAGGTTGGTCGAAGTCTCGACCAGGCCGGCGATCTCGGGGTGCATGGCGATGACGCCGTGCGGGATGGTCATGAGGAAATCGATCAGCGTGTGCTGGCAGTCCTGGGTCAGGGCGAAATCCTTGCCGGCCGCCGCTCCCATGGTGAAGGCCACGCCGGGCTCAACAGCTTTGTACTCGATCTTGATCTTATCGAACGCCTTCGTGATCGCCGTGGTCAGCGACCGGACCTGGACGGGCGGGCAAGCCAGCACAGCGACGGCCTCTCGGGGAATGGCGTTATGTTTGCTGCCGCCCTCGATGCTGACGACCTCGAACTTGGCTGTCGCCTGCGCCTGATCGAGTGCGCGGGCCAGGAGCTTGATGGCGTTGCCGCGGCCCTGGTTGATGTCGATACCGGAATGGCCACCGCGGAGACCGTGGACGTGGAGCTTGGTGAGGTTCTTCGAGGCCGCCTTTTTCCGTGCGAGCGGCAGGACCAGGGTCGAATCGGCCCCGCCGGCGCAGCCGATGGTGAAGATGCCCTCGTCCTCGCTGTCAAGGTTGAGCAGCATCTTGCCCTTAAGGAAGCCCTTCTGGATCTTGTTGGCCCCGGTCAGACCGGTCTCTTCGTCGACCGTGAAAAGGAACTCGAGAGGGCCGTGGACAAGGGTCTTGTCCTCCATGACGGCCAAGGCCGAAGCCAGGCCGATGCCGTTGTCGGCCCCGAGCGTCGTGCCCTGGGCATAGACCCAGTCGCCCTTGATCTCGGGCTGGATCGGGTCCTTGCAGAAATCATGGACCTTATCGGAGTTCTTCTCGCAGACCATGTCCAGATGGCCCTGAAGAATGGCGCCGACGGCCTCTTGGCGTCCGGCGGTAGCCGGCTTGCTGACGAGGACGTTGCCGACCTTGTCGCGCTTGCCGGGGAGGCCGAGCGAAGCGGCCACCGAAAGGACATAGTCCCCAAGGGCCTTTTCGCTGCCCGAGCAGTGGGGAATGGTCAGGATCTTGGCGAAATGCTTCCAGAGAAGCCGGGGATTGAGCTCGTTGAGAGACGAAGCCATGTTGTTCTCCTTTGGGATGGGTTGCCGAGACCCGCATGATGCCACAAATTACCGATGGATTCAAGCCGTCCTCCAGGGGTATAATCGAGGCGATGAGAGTCCTGGCACGATCCCTTATCACGCTCTGCCTGGCCGCCGGGGCCCTTGGTGCAGCCTCGGGGCCGGGGAAGATCCGCATCATGGCCACGGTCTTTCCGCTCCGGGAATTCGCCGCAGCAGTGGCCGGAGAGCGGGGAGAGACGACGCTGCTGCTCCCGCCAGGTGCCGGGGTCCACACCTGGCAGCCCCGGCCCGAAGACATCGTCCGGCTTTCTGCATGCGATCTCCTCGTTTACATCGGCTCCGGCCTCGAGCCGTGGCTCCCCGACATGCTCAAGGCTTTTCCCCCGGGACGCATCCGGACGCTCGAGGCGGCGGCGGGCCTGGCCATCGCTGGCGCCGATGAAGACGAGGAACCCGGCCGGGAACACGCTCATGGCACACTCGATCCCCACGTCTGGCTCGATTTCGCCCTCGACCAGCACATCGTCGACCGGATCGCGGCCGAGCTCACCCGGCTCGATCCCGCCGGCGGTCCCGAGTTCACTGCGAACGCCGGACGGTTGAATGACCGCCTGAAGAAGCTGGACGACGAGTTCCGGGCCGGCCTCGCCGGCTGTCGCGGCAGGGATATCGTCCTGGCCGGCCATGACGCTTTCGGGTATCTGGCCCACCGATACGGCCTCGTCCAGACCGCCCTTTATGGGCTCAGCCCGGACGCCCAGCCGAAGCCGAGAGACCTCATGAAGGCCGTCGACTTCTGCCGGCGCAAAGGCATCAAGACGATCTTTTTCGAGAATTCCGTCCCGCCCGACCTCTCAAGAACCCTGGCCCGGGAGATCGGGGGCCGCATCCTGGTCCTTCAGGCCGGCCATAATCTCACTCGCGATCAGCAGGCCAAAGGAATCGGCTTCTTCGAGCTCATGGAAGGGAACTTGGCCGCCCTCAAAGACGGGCTGGGGTGCCGGTGAGACCATGAGCCTTGTCGTTCTCCGGGATGTCTCCTTTGCTTATGACGGAACGCCCGTCCTGGTCGACATCGATCTCGTCATCGAAGAAGGCGATTTCCTGGCCATCATCGGGCCCAACGGGTCGGGCAAGACAACTCTGGTCAAGATCATCCTTGGCCTCCTCCGCCCCACGGCGGGCCAGGTCGAGATCTTCGGCAAGCCCCCGGCGCAATTTTCGAATTGGGACAAGATCGGGTATGTCCCCCAGAAAGCGACCCACATCGACCCGTTCTTCCCGGCCTCGGTCGACGAGGTCGTCGGCATGGCCCTCATATCCAGCCGGCGGCAGGGGAGCGCCAAGGGCCGGGAGGCCCGGGCCAAAGTGCGCCGGGCTCTCGAGGTCGTCGGCATGGCCGAGTTCGGCCGGGAGCCGATCGGCCGGCTTTCGGGCGGCCAGCAGCAGCGCGTCTTCATCGCCCGGGCCCTCGTCACGTCCCCCCGGGTCCTTTTCCTCGACGAGCCGACGACCGGGGTCGACGCCGAGACGCAGACCGCTTTCTACGACATGCTCGACCGCTTGAACCGGAGCGAGGGCTTGACCATCGTCCTCGTCACCCACGACATCGGCATCGTCAATAAGCACGTCAACCGCGTCGCCTGCCTCAACCAGAAGCTGATCTATCACGGCGACCATGCGGGCTTCTGCCGGTCGGACGCGTTCCGGGACATGATCGGCCACGGCGACCATCTCATCTCCCACGAGCACTAGCACGCCGATGAACGCGCTCTTCGCCTACGGCTTTCTCCAACGGGCTTTTCTCGCGGGCATCCTCATCGCCGTCGCGTGCGCCGTTTTGGGCGTCTTCCTCATCCTGCGCAAGGATGCGATGATCGGTCACGGCCTGTCCCACATCGCCTTTGCCGGCGTCGCGCTGGGGCTCTTCCTGAACGTCCTGCCGCTCGCCGCGGCCCTCGCCGTGGCCGTCGCGAGCGCTTTGGCGATCGTCAAGCTCAAAGGCCGGGCCGGCCTCCACGGCGATACGGCCATCGGCATCTTCAGCAGCCTGGGCATGGCCGTCGGCATCCTCCTGGCCTCCCTGGCCCGGAGCTTCAACGTCGAGCTGATGTCCTATCTTTTCGGGGACATCCTGGCCATCGAGCCGCTCGAGGTCTGGTTGTCGACCGGATTGGCCGTCGCCGTCCTCGTGACAGTCTGGCTGAACTACGACAAGCTCCTGTTCATGACCTTCGACCGCGAATCGGCGCGGGCGGCCGGGATCAAGATCGGGCGCTTGGATACCCTGTTGATGGTGCTCACGGCCGTCACCATCGTCCTGGGGATGAAGGTCGCGGGGATCCTGCTTGTGGCCGCCCTGATCGTCATTCCGGCGGCCGCCGGGCTGCAGGTCGCACGGAACTTCCGGACGGCCGTGCTGGCCTCGGCCGTCATCGCCGTCGCCGCGGTGGCGGGCGGTCTGGCCCTTTCGATCGCCGTCAACATCCCCGCTTCGGCGGCGATCGTCATCCTGTGTTTCGTCGCCTTCGGGGCGCTCTTCGTGCTGAAGAGAGGACGGGGCCTTCCCCCGGCCTCGGACTGATCTCAGTCCGTTTTCGGCCCGGCCAAGACGTTAGCGACGATTTCGCGGACGGACTTCCCTTCCTTGTCGAGGGTCTTCCTGGCCGCCGACGCGCGGCGCTTCACCTGGTCCACGAATTTCGCGTCTTTGATCCCGCCGATGTTGATGAGGACGTTATCATAAGCCCCTTCGCCCGCCGCCTGGGCCGCAAGGCCGGCGACTCCGGCGTCGCTCAGGGAATTCTTGTTCCCCTTGGCCGCCGCGATCCGGGCCAGGCCGACCGCGTCGACGGCCTTTTCGAGGACTTCGAGAGGCACGAGGGTCGCCTCCTTGTTCGCCTCCTCGATGGCCCGGTCCTTTTCCTGGGCCTGTTCGGGAGTCGTCTTGGGCAGGCGGAAGGCCTCCATGACCTTGTTGAAGGCATTGGTGTCGCGGTCGACCGCGTCAAGGAGAAAGTCCTTGAGCGCCTGCGCCTCGACGGCCGTGGCGACCATCTCGCCGCAGACGGCCTCGTAGCCCTTCTTGCCGACGGTCAGGTTGGCAACCATGGCCGACAGGCCCGCCGATAGGGCGCCGCAGAGTGCCGCGACGCTCCCGCCGCCCGGAGCCGGGGAATCCATCGACAGCTCATCGGTGAAGCCGCGGAGGGTCATGCCGACCAGAGCGGGCCCGGGCTCGCGGACCTGGTTCTCGATGATCTTCTTTTCCGGCTCGAACGGCACGACGTCGGAGAGCCCGAGGGACCGGACGGCCATCCGGATGAGCTCCGCCTCGGGGACGCCGGGGCTCTTGCCCTGCTTTTCGAGGTAGTAGCGGCCGGCCATGAGGAGCGCCTCTTTGGGGATAAGGCCGACGAGCTCGCTCCCGGTGACGCGCAGGCCGAGCTTTCCGGCGAGCCGGACGGCCTCGTCGAAAACGACATGGACCGGCGTCTTCTTATAGTCGGTGAAATTGACCGAGATCTGCGCCACTCCGTAATCCTCGACGTACCAGCCGACAGACTTGACCTCTTTGAATTTCCCAGGGACCTTGACCGTGCTGCCCCGGACGTCCTTGACCACGTCGCCGTTCTTATCGCGCTTGGCCCGGCCGCTCTCCCGGAGGCTCAGGGCGATCTCGTGGGCGAGCTTGCGGTCGCGGGTGTTGAGGTTGATGTTGTAGGCGATGAGGAATTCGCGGGCCCCGATGATCGTCGCTCCGGACTTGGGGTTGAAAACGGCCTCGCCGAAATCGGGCGCCCAGCGCGGGTTCTTGAGCTTCTCAGGAAGGCCTTCGTATTCGCCGGCCCTCACGGTGGCCAGGTTCCGCCGCTCGGGGCGGCGGGCCGCGGCCTCGTAGAGATAGACGGGGATCGCGAGCTCGCCGGCCACCCTCCGGCCGAGGTCGGCGGCCAGCCGGACGCAGTCCTCCATGGTCACCCCCGAGACGGGGACGAAGGGGCAGACGTCCGTCGCGCCCATGCGGGGATGGGCGCCTTTGTGCGCGCGCATGTCGATGACCTCGGCGGCCTTGGCGATGGCCCGGAAGGCCGCCTCCACCGCCGCCTCGGGCGGGCCCACAAAGGTCACGACGGTCCGGTTCGTCGAGGCCCCGGGGTCGACGTCCAGGAGCTTGACGCCCGGCACGGCTTCGATCTCACGGGTGATGGACCGGATCTTGTCCAGATCCCGGCCTTCGCTGAAATTCGGCACGCATTCGACGAGCTTCATCTGCCTTCTCCTTTGATGTGCTTGAGCTGCCCGCCGCTGTCATAGACCTCGACCGCGCCGAGATCGTTGAGGTACTGGCTGAGCCACTCCGGCCGCCCGACGACGACCACGACCGGCCTTGCCAAAAGGTATCTTCGGGCGGCTTCCCGGACCCGTTCGGCGTTGACAAGCTTGATCTCTTCCGGCCCCTTGTCCCATTGGCCCGGGTCGAGGCGGAGCGCGACGTAGCGCGCCATCCACTCGGCGAATCCCGCAGACGACTCGAACCGGAGAGGCAGGCTCCCGACGAGGTACGATTTGGCCTCCTCGATCTCGGAGGGGACCGCCGGACCGGAGGCCAGGGCGCCGATCTCGCCGACGATCTCGTGGATGGCCGGGACGATGGACGCGGGCTCGACCAGGGCCCGGGCCCAATAGATCCCGCAGGATCCGAAGACCTCCATCTCGGTGAAGGCGTACGTGGCATAGCCCTTGGTCTCGCGCAGGTTCATGAACAGGCGGCTGCGGGTCGTCCCGCCCAGGATCTGCTTGAGCACCAGGAAGGGGTAGAAGTCCTGGCCGGAAGAGCCCATGATCACATTCCCGGCGAAGACCGTGGCGGCCGCGGATTCGGGAGCTTCGACGAAGCAAACCCGTTCCTTGCCGTTCGGCGGGGGGGGCGGAAGGGGCGCCCGCTCCGGGGCCGGACCGGTCCAGGCGCCGAAGAGGCTGCCGACCTTCTGAGCGATGGCCGCCCCGTCGATGTTTCCCGAGACAAGGACGGCCGCGTTCCCCGGCCGGTAGTAACGGCCGTAGAATTCGGAGACGTCCCGGGTGGTGATGAACTTGACGACGTCCTCGCTGTAGGTCGCGACCCGATAGGGATGGTCCGCAAACAGGACGCTGAGGAGCTGCCGCCACCCGAGGACTTCGGGATCCTTCTTGCTCTCATAGAGCTGCCAGTAGGCCGTGCGCCGGACCGCGGCGAGCTCGCGCTCGCTGAACGTGGCTTCGATGGCCATGAGCCTGAGGATGTAGATGGCCCGATCGACGAGGTCCTTGTCGCCGAGCACGTTCATGGTCATGACCGTGTAATCCATAAAAACGGTCACCGAGAACTGGGCCCCGAGAGATTCGATCATGTTCTCGAAGTAGTCCGCCGAGAGCATCTTTGTGCCTTTGCCGATCATCTGGGCCGTCACCGAGGCCAGCCCCGGCCGGTTCGGCGGCGAGTCCGCCTCCCCGGCACGGATGACGAGCTGGAGCGTGACCACTGAGGATTCGGGCCGCCGGGCCGTCGCGACCGTGAGACCGTTCGGCAAGGCGAAGGTCAGGACGGGGGGCAGCTTGAGCTCCAGGCGCTGCGCGTCGGGAAGGGGAGGCGTCCTCCGGAACCTTTCCTGCGCCCCGGCGGGAAGAGACAGGGATAAAAGGACGGCCAGACCCATGGCCGGCACGGTCTGAGAGGCCGGGGGGCCGGCGCGGCGGCGCGAGGAAACCTGGTGCCTCATTGCGGTCCGAACTCCAGGACGACACGGTTTTGGGGCGTGAAATACTTGCCGGCGAAGGCTTCCAGGGTCTGAGGGCTGACGCTCACGACGGCGTCGAGCTCCCCGCCGAGCGTATCGAGCCGCTTTCCAGCGAAAACGGCGTCGACAAGGAACCGCGCTTTTCCGAGGTTCGTCGACAGGCGGTCGAAGTAATCCTTTTTGAACCGGCGCCTGGCTTTGATGAGCTCGTCCTGGGAGATAGCGTTGGATCGGAGCCTGTCGATCTCCGCCAGAATGCCTTTCTCGGAGCGAGCCACCATAACGGCGTTCGTCGCGAGGCAGAACAGCTTCAGGGTGGCAATGCTCGGCTTTTCGTCCAGCGCCCCCGTGAGATAGCGGGCCGTCAGGTCGTGCCGGAGCAGACGAGACCTCATCCGGGACGTCTCGCCCTCGAGGAGGACGTATTGGAGGATACGCAAGCAATCCGTGTCGCCCGCCTGGAGAGGGAAGAACCGGAACCCCATGTGAAAGCCGGCGCTCCCCACAGGGATCTTGACGGAGCGCACGACGGCGTCGTTTTCCCGCCTGATCTCGGGACGGGGAGGGGAGGGGCTATCGAGGCCCGGCGGGATCGAGTCGAAATACCTCGCAACGAGCTCGCGCGTCCGGCCGGCGTCGATATTGCCGACGATGCAAAGAACGGCGTTGTTCGGGACGTAGTAGGTCTTATGGAACTCGAGGATCTCGGCCTCGGCCAGGTCGCTCATGCGGGGCCCGATCAGCGGATGCCCGTAGAGGTGATCGGGGAAAAGGAGCGAGTCGAATTCCGAGAACGTCCCGAGGTAGGGGTCGGCGGCCACCCTCTCCGCGTGTTCCTTGAGCAGGTCCTCGCGCGTCCGGTCGATGGCGGCCGGGGTGATGACCAGGGACTTCATCCGGTCGGACTCGAGCCACAGGGCCAAGGCGAGCTGGTTCGAGGGGAGCGTTTCGTAGAATAGGGCCTTATCCAAGGTCGTGGTCGCGTTGAGCTCCCCGCCGACCTTCTGGACGAAGGCGATGTGCTGAAGGGGGCTGACATTGTCCGACCCCTGGAACATCAGGTTCTCCAGCAAATAAGCCAGCCCCTCCTGGCCGGGCTTTTCCCGGAGGGTTCCGGCGCCGTAACCGATGGCCACCGTCACCAGAGGAAGGCGGGCATCTTCGGACAGGATGACATGGAGTCCGTTCCTCAGCCTGTATTCCTGAAAGGCGAAAGGCAGGCTGCCGGGAGCGGCGGCTTCCTGGGATCCGGATGCCTGGAGGGAGGGAAGGACGACGGCCAAGATGATGAGCGCCCGGGCCGTTCTGTTCATTTCTCTTGAGAAAGCCTTGGAACTAAACAATATTCAACAATAGCACAAAGCCCCGCCCTTGAAAATCCCCCCTGGAATGTGCTATTTTGGACCGGAAAAGACGCCGGGGACACCGGCCGCAAGGGAGGCTTTCATGGATTACGACATCAAAGACCCCGGCTTGGCCGCCAAAGGGCGCTTGAGGATGGAGTGGGCGGCCCGGTTCATGCCCGTTGTGGAACGGATCAAGAAGACCTTCGCCCAGGACAAACCCCTTTCGGGCATGCGCATCGCGGCTTGTCTCCACGTGACCTCGGAAACGGCCAACCTGATGGAGGCCCTGAAGCTGGGCGGCGCGGACGTCCGGCTCTGCGCCTCGAATCCCCTCAGCACCCAGGACGACATCCCGGCGGCCCTGGTCAAGTTCCACAAGATCCCTGTTTTTGCCATCAAGGGCGAGGATCACGAGACCTATTACCGCCACATCCTCCAGGCCCTGGGCCACGGTCCGTCGATCACCATGGACGACGGGGCCGATCTCGTCTCGGTGACCCATTCCAAGAGGAAGGACCTGCTGCCGGGGATCCTCGCGGGAACGGAGGAGACGACGACGGGCGTCATCCGCCTGAAGAGCATGGCCCGGGCCGGCGTCCTTCGCTACCCTATCGTTGCCGTCAACGACGCCCAGACCAAACACCTTTTCGACAACCGCTACGGCACGGGCCAGAGCACGCTCGACGGCATTCTCCGGGCCACGAACGTCCTCCTGGCCGGGCTCAGGTTCGTCGTGGCCGGGTACGGGATGTGCGGCAAGGGCGTGGCCATGCGGGCCCGCGGGGCCGGCGCCCACATCATCGTCACAGAGGTCAATCCCATCCGGGCCATCGAAGCGGTCATGGACGGGTATGAGGTCATGCCCATGGCCGAGGCCGCGCCGCTCGGGGACGTCTTCCTGACGGTCACCGGGGATAAGGCCGTCATTCGCAAGGAACATTTCCGGCGCATGAAGGACGGGGCCATCGTGGCCAACTCCGGGCATTTCAATGTCGAGATCGACATCCCGGCCCTCGAAGCCTTGGCCAAGGCGAAACGCCGGGTGCGCGATTTCGTAGACGAGTACACCCTGCAGGACGGGCGGCGGATCAATCTGCTCGGCGAAGGCCGGCTCATCAACCTGGCGGCGGCCGAGGGGCATCCGGCCATGGTCATGGACATGAGCTTCGCCAATCAGGCTCTAAGCCTGCGCTGGCTCCTCGGTCAGGCCAAGGGCTTGGCCAAGTCCGTCTTCCCGGTGCCCCGGGAGATCGACGAGGAGATCGCGTCCCTGAAGCTCGCCTCGATGGGCTCGGCGATCGACAAGCTGACGCCGGCCCAGAAGAAATACCTGGCCGGCTGGCAGGAAGGCACCTGAGCGGCGGCCGGGCTCTCCGGAAGCGCTATCTTTGTTCGCCGATCAACCGCAAGTAACGGGCGATCGTGTCCCGAGTCGCCGCATCCGTGACTTTTCCCTGGATCTTGAGGAAGACCTGCTTGGATTGGGCGTAATCCCCGTTCTTGAAATAGGCCACGGCCAGATTGTAGTTGAAGAGGACCTCTTCGGGCACGATCTTGACGGCTGCTTCGTAGGAGGAAACGGCCTCGCCGAGGTTATTCTGTTTTTCGAAGATCTGGGCTCGGAGGTTGTAGGCCATGGCCAGACGGGGCTTGATCTGGATGGCCTTCTGGACGTTATCCAGGGCGTCATCGAGCCTGTTCTGGAGGACGTAGAGCCGGGCGAGGTTGAAATAGGGCAGCTCCCGGTTCTGGTAGGTAAGGTCGGCCAGGGCCTTGAGGAATTCTCCCTCGGCCTTGTCGAGCTGGTTCATCTCCTGGTAGACCGTGCCCAGGTTGTTGCGGGCCTCGGTGAACTGGGGATTGGCTTCCAGGCATTTCTGGTAAGCCTTGACCGATTCGTCCAGGCGGCCCCTCATCGAATGGGCCAGCCCCAGGCCGTTCCAGGCGAGATAATATTTCGTGTCGAGGGATAGGGCCTTGACGAAGTATTTTGTCGCGTTCTCGACGTCGCTCTGGTTGAGATAGAACAAGCCGAGGTTGTACTGATACTTGGGGTCGTTCTCCCGCGCCCTCTGGACCTTGGCCTGCGAGGACGCGCAGAAGGCGAGGCTGGCACAGATCGTTACGACAGCAAGGGCTTTGGCTCTCATCCGTCTCCTCCTTGACTCGGGATCCCCGGCCATCACTCCGCCTTGAGCGCCCGGGACATCAGCTGTTCCACGGCTTTCTTGGCAGACTTGCCGCGGTAAAGGACCTGGTAGATCTCTTCGGATATGGGCATCTCCACGCCGAGGGCCCGGGAGATGCGGCGGGCGGCGACCGTCGTGTGGACGCCCTCGGCCACCATCCTCATCCCGGCCAGGATCTCGCGGAGCGTCCGGCCTTTGCCCAGCTCGTGGCCGACACGGTGGTTGCGGCTCAGCTCGCCGGTGCACGTCAGCACGAGATCGCCGAACCCGGCCAGTCCGGAGAAGGTTTCCTTCCGCGCGCCGAGCGCCAACCCCAGGTTGGTGATCTCGACGTTGCCGCGGGTGATGAGCGCGGCCCGCGTGTTCAGGCCGAACTTCAAGGCGTCGGCGATGCCGGCCGCGATGGCCACGACGTTCTTCAGCGCGCCGGCCACCTCGACGCCGGTCACGTCGGTCGAGGTGTAGGCGCGGAGGGACAGGCTTGAAATGAGGTGCTGGACGTCCCGGGCTGCGGAGGTTTCGCGCGACGCGACGACCAGGGCCGTGGGGTGGCCGGCGGCGACCTCCTTGGCAAAGCTCGGCCCGGACAGGACGGCCAGCCGGGGCCGGGCGTGAGGCCGGAAGACCTCCTCCATGACCTGGCTCATGCGCATGAGCGTCTTCTTGTCGAAGCCCTTGGTCAGGCTGACGACGACCTGATCCCGCCGCAGAACGGGGGCGATCCGGGTATAGACGGACCGGCAGAACTGGGACGGAACGGCGATGAAGACGGCGTCGCCGAAGGTCGCCGATTCCCTCAGGTCGTCCGTGAACCCCACGGTATCCGGAAAGCGGAAGCCGGGGAGGAAGGCCGCGTTTTCCCGGGTCTCGAGGGCCTCGCGCAGGATGTCTTTTTCGCGGATCCAGAGCAGGGTGGGCAGGCCGATCGATCCGAGATGCCTGGCGAAAGCAGAACCCCAGCTTCCGCCGCCTATGACGCACGTGTTCATGTCGCTCTCTCCCCGAGCTTTCTTTCAGCGCCCTGGAGCAACCTTCTGATATTGCCGCCGTGGCGGAAGACGACCAAAGCGGCGATGACCAGGGCGACCGCCGCCACGGCCGCGGATCCGCCCCCGGCGAGAACGATCACCGGAAAGGCGAGGGCGCCCACGATCGATCCAAGAGACACGAAGCGCGTTAGTCCGACGACGATCAAGAATAGGCCCATGCTCGCGAGGCAGGGGACCCAGGCGATGGCCGCGAAAGCACCGAGGGAGGTGGCCACCCCTTTCCCGCCGCGGAAGCCGATCGAGAACGGGAAGCAGTGCCCGACGACGGCCAGAAGCCCGCAGAAGGCCGCGAACACCGGGTCCTCGAACCATTTCGAGGCCAGAAAGACGGGCAAGAAGCCCTTCAGGAGGTCGAAAACGACCACCGGGAGGGCGACTTTCCAGCCTTTGACCCGCAGGACGTTGGTCGCCCCCGTGCTGCCGCTCCCGAATTGACGGACGTCCCTTGTCCCGGACCAGCGGGCCATCAGGTAACCGGTCGGGATGGAGCCGGCGAGATAAGACGCGACGGCGACGAGGATCTTCATGGGAGAACAGCCTCGAAGACGATCCGGTACTCCGCGCCCTCCGGATGGAGAAGGCTCTCGAAGAGGGCGACCTTGCGGACGGTCATGGCCCCGAAGGACTTCTCGCGGTGCTTGACCAGCTCGCTCATCGCCTTGGCGACCCGTTCCGGGCCCTTGACCCGGCCGAGAGTCAGGTGAGGCGTGAAGGCCCGCTTCTCTTTCTCGAAGCCCTTGGCCTCGAGCGCGGTGTCGATATCTTCCTGAATGGCCAGCAGTTCTGGCTCGGCGGCGAACCCGACCCAAAGGACGCGCGGGCTCATCTCGCTTGGAAAGGCGCCCGTGCCCTTGACGAGGAGAGGGAAGGCGTGGTGAAGGGCGGCGATGTCTTTAAGGATCTCCTTCAACCAGAGCGTCTGAGTCTCGTCGATCGGACCGAGGAACTTGAGCGTCAAATGCATCCCCTCGTCGCTCACCCAGCGAATGTCGGCCCGCGTGGCCCGGAGGTCCCGGACGAGGGAGCGCAGGGACTCCTTGATCTCGGGTTCGAGGTCGATGGCGATGAAGGCTCTCACGGAATGTCTCGCCCCTATTATAGGACCTTTCCCGGCGTCGGGGCGAGCGTTTTTCTCACCAGGTCGAGCGCCTTTTGCGAGGACTGGAACTTGACTTGGGCCCGGCCGCCGAAAAAGAGGTTGCGCAGAACCTTCGTTCCGCGGCCGCGGGCAATGGCGGCATAGACGAGCCCGACCGGCTTGCGGGGAGTCCCGCCCCCGGGGCCGGCGATGCCGGTGACGGCGATGCCGATGTCGGCTCCAGAAGTCTTGCGGATGCCGAGGGCCATGGCCCTCGCGACTTGGGCGCTGACGGCGCCATGCTTTTCGATGAGCGCCGCCGGGACGCCCAGCCGCCGGGTCTTGGCCCG
This sequence comes from Candidatus Aminicenantota bacterium, assembly GCA_017883305.1. Lineage (GTDB taxonomy): Bacteria > Acidobacteriota > Aminicenantia > Aminicenantales > Saccharicenantaceae > RBG-16-66-30. The sequence goes on from JADGNU010000003.1 coordinate 20,036, forward strand.
GTTGCTGTAGACGACCGCGGATTCCAGAAAATAGTCCGAGCTCCCCGGCACGTCGGTCAGACGGTGCCCGAGGAGGCCGCCGCTGCAGGATTCGGCGCAGGCGATGGTCATCGATCGGTCCCTGAGCAGCGCCCCGACGATCTCTTCGAGACTCTCGCCGTTGCGGGAGTAGATCCACGGTCCAAGCGCCTTGCCGATCATCCCCTCGAGCCCGTCGAGGAGCGCCACGGCCGCCAAGCGGGAGATCTTGCCGGACATGGTCAGTCGGATCGAGAGGTCTCCGGGGCTGGCCAGGGTCGTTATCGTCACGCCGGCGGGCGCGGCGGCGTAGACGTCCTTGAGCCGCGTCTCCATCGCCGATTCTCCGAGCCCGGTCAACCGGATGATCCGCCGGACCGTCAGCCCCCGCCCGGACCCGGTCAGCCGGGGCAGGACCTGGCTCTCGAACATGGGCAGGATCTCCTGGGGAGGGCCCGGGAGAAGCACGATCGTGTATCGCTTGGTCTCCAACCACAGGCCGGGCGCGGTGCCGTTTGGGTTGTCCAGGATCTCGGCCCCTTCGGGGACATAACACTGCTTGAGGTTCGAGGCGGACATGGGCAGGCCGCGGCGCTTGAACCTTTCCCGGACGCGGGCCCGGATCTCTTTATGGAAGACGAGCTTCCGCCGCAGGATTTTAGCCAGCGTCTCGCGCGTCCGATCGTCCTCGGTGGGACCGAGTCCGCCCATGCAGAGGACAAGGCGGGAGCGGCCGAGGGCGGTCCGGAGGACGCGGGTCAGGTCTCGCTCGTCATCACCGACGATCGTTTTAAAGGAGACTTTGAGACCTATCGAATTCAGGCCGGCGGTCAGGCGCAGCGAATTGGTGTCCTGGAAATCCGGCGTCAGGAGCTCCGTGCCGACGGCGATGATCTCGACCTTCATGGTCCTCCGGGCCTCAGAAGAAAAGTAGGGCCAGGCGTGTTAGGGCGGCCGCGACGAGCCCGGCGGCGACGTCGTCGGCCATGATGCCCCACCCGCCCGGCAGGCTTTCGAGCCTGCGGATCGGCCAGGGCTTGATGATATCAAAAAAACGGAAGAGGGCGAAAGAGATGCCGACGGGGACCCAGCCGCCCGGCAGGAAAGCGAGGGCGATGAGTTGCCCGCAGATCTCGTCGACGACGATGCGGCCGGGGTCGGGACGCCCGAGATCCGAAGCGTAGCGGCCGGCGGCCGCCGTCCCGGCGAAGAAGAGAAGGCCAACCAGCACCACATAGAGCGGCCAGGCCAATCGGTGAAGGCCGAGCAGGTATCCGATCGCCGCCGCGGCGCTGGCCGCGGTCCCGGGCGCAAGCGGAACGAGGCCGAGGCCGAAGAACGTGGCCAGGACGCGAGAAAGGGACTTCATGGGACAAGTCTCCCCGCGAGATCGTAGGCGTCGGCCGATTCGATGCGGACCGTGACGAGGGGCGACGGCGGTTCCATCAGGCCGGGGGGGAGCGTGAAATGAACGACCCCGTCGACCTCGGGGGCCTGAAAACGGCCCCGGCCGGTCCAGAACCCAAGCGTGCCGGGTTCGGGCCCCTCGATAATGACGTCGATCGCCTGTCCTACGCGGCTCCGGTTATGGGCGAGGGAGATCTCCGCCTGGAGGATCATGATCTCGCGTCTCCGGTCTTCCTTCTCTTCGCCGGAAACCGTCTCCGGGAGGGCGCACGCGGCTGTGTCTTTCTCCGGCGAATAGGCGAAGACGCCCAGGTGGTCGAACCGCGCCTCTTGGATGAAGCGCTTCAAGGCGGCGAATTCCTTCTTCCCCTCGCCCGGGAAGCCGACGATAAGCGAGGTCCGGATGGCCGCGCCCGGCAGTCGGCTCCGGATGCGATCGACGAGACGGATGGCCCGGGGGGCGTCGAGGCCCCGTTTCATGGCCCTGAGGAGGACCGGGTCGGCGTGCTGAAAGGGGATATCGAAGTAGCGGCAGATCTTCGGACCGGCCATGACGTCGAGGAGGGGCCCCGTGATCTCCTCAGGGTAGCCGTAGAGGAATCGTATCCATTCGAGGCCCGGGACCTGGGCCAGCCGCTCGAGCAAACCGGCCAGCCCTTCGCGCAGGCCGCGATCGCGGCCGAACCAGGTCGTGTCGTGCGAGATAAGGTCGATCTCCTTGACGCCCAGCCCGGCGAGCGTGCGGGCCTCGCGGAAGATAGAGGCGGCGCTCCGGGAGATATAAGGCCCTTTGATCGAGGGAATGGCGCAGAAACCGCAGCGGTGGGAGCAGCCCTCCGAGATCTTGACGTAAGCCCAGGTCCCCGGCGTGGAGACGAGGCGCGGCGACGCATCTGAATACAGGAACGTCCTGTCGGCGCCGCTCTTGGGGCGGCCCTCAACGATCGCGGCGATCTCGTCAAAGCTCCGGACCCCGGTCCAGGCGTCGACCTCGGGGAACTTGGCCCGAAGCCCGGCGCTGTCTCTCTCGACGTAGCAGCCGGCGGCGACGACCGTCTTGCCCGGGTCCGCCCGCTTGAGCCCAAGGACGGACACGATCGCTTCCTCGGCCTCGTCCCGGGCCGGCCCGATGAAACCGCAGGTGTTGATGATGATGATATCCGCCTCTTCGGGCCTCGGGACGAACCCGTAGCCGGCCTTCTTGAGCACGCCGAGCATGACTTCGCTGTCGACGAGGTTCTTGGCGCAGCCGAGGCTGACGAGAGCGACTTTCTTTTTGGCCCGCCGGACGCCCGGGGCGCCGCGCGTCGGCCGGGTCAAGGATAGATCCTGTAGAGGAGCCGGGGGAAGGGGATCGTCTCGCGGATGTGCTTGATGCCGCAGATCCAGGAAACCATGCGCTCGAGGCCCATGCCGAAGCCCGAGTGGGGCACGCTCCCGTACTTGCGGAGATCGAGATACCACTCGTAGGCCTCGCGCGGCAGCTTCTGCTCTTCGAGCCGCTTTTCGAGCAGGGCCAGGTCGTGGATGCGCTGGCCCCCGCCGATGACCTCGCCGTAGCCTTCCGAGGCCAGGAAATCGACGCCGAGGACGACGTCGGGATTCTCCGGGGCCGGCTGCATGTAAAAGGCCTTGATGACCGTCGGGAAGTGCGTAACGCAGACCGGGGAGGTGTAGAGCTCGGAGATGATCGTCTCTTCGGGCGCGCCGAAATCGCCGCCCCACTCGATCGTCGATCCCTTCCCGCGGAGGATCGGCACGGCTTCGTCGTAGGTCAGGCGGGGGAAGGGCTTCTTAATGGCCTCGAGGGGCTTGGGGTCGCGCTCGAGGGTCTCGAGCTCGATCCGCCGCTTGGTCAGGACCCGCTCCATGATGAACAGGATGAGGTCCTCGCCGAGCCCGATGATGTCCTGGAGGGTGGCGAAGGCGACCTCGGGTTCGACCATCCAGAACTCGATGAGATGGCGGCGCGTCTTCGATTTCTCGGCCCGGAACGTCGGCCCGAAACAGTAGACCTTGCCGAAAGCCATGGCCGTCGCCTCGTTGTAGAGCTGGCCGCTCTGGCTGAGGTAGGCCTTCTGGTCGAAGTACTGGGTTTCGAAGAGCGTCGTCGTGCCCTCGCAGGCGCTCGGCGTCAGGATCGGCGTGTCCATCAGCCGGAAGCCCCGGCCGTCGAAGAAGTCTCGGATGGCCTTGACGACCTCGGCCCGGACGCGCAGGATGGCGTGCTGCTTCGAGGATCGCAGCCAGAGGTGGCGATGCTCCATCAGGAACGGGGTGCTGTGCTCCTTGAGGGTGATGGGATATTCCTCGGCCACTTGGATGACCTCGAGCTCGGCCATGGACAGCTCGTAGCCGCCCGGGGCGCGCGTGTCGGCGCGGACCCGGCCCCGAACGATAAGGGAAGATTCCTGGGTCAGGCGGTCGAACTGCTGGAAGAGAAGAGAGTCCTTCTCGGCGCTAAAGGCCGTCGCTTGGATGATGCCCGTACCGTCGCGGACGAGGAGGAAGCGGACCTTGCCCGAAGAGCGCTTGTTGTAGACCCAGCCGCGGATCTCGACGTCCTGCCCATCGTGGGCGGCGATGTCTTCGATATAAACCCAATCCATAATGCGCTCATTATAAGCAAATTCGAATTCAGGCGCAATCGCCTTGCATGGTTTCCGCTTGTACATCGCATACAGTGCGATATACTTATTGGACGAAATGGCTCAGCCGAAAGAGTTCGCACCGGTCAAGCTGATTTGCGGCCTGATCTATAAAGAGGATGCGCTTTACGGCGAGGTCCGGCGGCGGCTCGAGGCGGAGTGGGGGAGGGTCGACAGCGAGAGCGCGCCCTTCCCGTTCGACCTGACCGACTATTATGAAGCCGAGATGGGTCCGGGGCTCGTTCGGCGATTCATGAGCTTCGAGACCCTCATCGCGCCGGAGTCGCTGCCGGAGAGAAAGATCCGGGCGATCGAGATCGAGGAAGCGCTCCGGCGGGAGCACGGGGCCCGGGGCCGTCCGGTCAACATCGACCCCGGCTACCTCTCCGCTTCGGCGCTCGTCATGGCCACGGCCAAGGATTTCGCCCACCGCATCCCCCTGGGGAGGGGCATCTTCGCCCATCTCGAATTCCTGTTCACTAAGACAAGCGTCAAGGCGCTCGAGTGGACTTATCCCGATCTGAGGCGAGAGCCTCCGCAGGCGTATTTCCGGTCGGTCAGGGAGATCTTTCTTCGGGGGATCCGCGAACGGCCGGATTAACCCCCGGGCTCAGCCTTCGGGATGGAAGGCCGAAATGGAGCGGAGCTTGGCGATGATCGCCGGGAGCTCCCGCAGGACGACGGCGATATCCTCTTCGGCGTTGGAGCGGCCGAGGGACATCCGGATCGAGGAGCGGGCGATCTCGGGCCGCAGCCCGATGGCCTGGAGGACGTGGGAAACCTCTTCGGATTCTTCGCTGCAGGCCGATCCGGTCGAAACGTAGATCTCTTTCGTCGCCAGGGCCAGGAGGATGGCCTCGGCTTCGAGTCCCGGGAAGGCGAAATTGATGGTGCTCTTGACCCGATTCTCGGGAGGGCCGTTGAACTTGGCGCCCGGGATCTTCTGCTCGATGCCCCGCTTGAGCGCCTCGGCCAGCTTCTCGATCCGGGCCCTCTCCTTGCGTCCTTTCTCTTCGAGCACGCGGACCGCCTCGCCGAAGCCGACGATGCCGGCCGTATTCTCCGTCCCCGCCCGAAGCCCCCGTTCCTGGCGTCCGCCGTGGACGAACGGGCAGATCGTCGCCCCGCGACGGATGTAGAGGGCGCCGATCCCCTTGGGCCCGTAGATCTTGTGCGCGGAAACGGTCAGAAAATCAACGCCGAGCTTGCGGGCGTCGACGTCGATCTTGCCGAAGCTCTGGACGGCATCGGAGTGAACGGGAATGCCGCGCTCGTGGGCGATCCGGACGATCTCGGCGACGGGCTCGATGGTGCCGATCTCGTTGTTGGCGTGCATGACCGAGACCAGGCCCGTCTTCGGGGTCAGGGCCGAGCGGAGGTGGTCGAGGCTGACGGTGCCATACTCGTCGACGGGCACGTACGTGACTTTAGCGCCCCGGCGCTCCAGGGTCTTGGCCGCCTCGATGACCGCCGGGTGTTCGATCGCCGAGGTGACGAATTCGTTCCGCTCCGGCGCGGCGTCGAACGTCCCGAAGACGGCGAAGTTGTCGGCTTCGGTCCCCGAGCCGGTGAAGAAGATCTCGCCCCGGTCGACGCCCAGGGCCCCGGCCACGCGCTCGCGGGCCTCGTTCATCAGTTCTTTGACCCGACGGCCGATCGGATAGAGGGAGGAGGGATTGCCGAAATGCTCCCGCAGGAACCAAGCCATCTTGTCGGCGACGGCCGGGTCGACGGGTGTCGTGGCGTTGTGATCGAGGTAGATCATGCCGGTATTCTAACAGAACCCGGGCATAAAAAAAGAGGGCAGCCCCGGTCGGGGACGGCCCTCATGAATTTCAAAAATCAGGCGAGCTTCTCTTTGAGGATGCGAACGACCTCCAGACCGGCCCGTTGCTGGCCCTCGGCGGCCGCGGCGCCGAGATGCGGGATGGGGATGACGTTCGGATGGTCGACGAGCGAGAAGTCCTCAGGGGGCTCCTTGTCGAAGACGTCGAGCGCCGCCGCCCGGACCTTGCCGGAGTTGAGGGCGCCGAGCAGGGCCTTCTCGTCGACGACGCCGCCGCGGGCGACATTGATGATGATGACGCCGGTCTTCATCTTGGCGAACTCGGCCTCGCCCAGGATGGGCTTGGCCTGTTTGGGAACGTGGAGGGTGATGAGGTCGGCTGCCGCCAGGAGCTCGTCGAGTGGAACTTGCTTGATCGCCAGGTCGGTCTTGACCACGATGGGGTCGTAGCAGACGACGGTCATGCCGAAAGCCAGGGCCCGTTTCGCGACTTCGAGCCCGATCCGGCCGCAGCCGATGATGCCCAGGGTCTTGCCGAAGAGCTCCGTGCCCTCGAGCGATTTCTTGTCCCATTTGTGGGCCTTCATCGAAAGGACCGCCTTGGCGTGATTGCGGACCGCGCCGAGCATGAGCCCGAAGGTGTGCTCGGCGACGGTGATCGACGTGGCCGCGGGGGTGTTGGCGACGAAGATGCCCTTTTCCTTGGCCGCGTCGCGATCGATGTTATCGAGGCCGATGCCGGCCCGGACGAGGACCTTGAGGTCCTTGCCCGCCTCGATCACCGGGCGGGTGATCCGCGAGGCGCTGCGCACGACGACGGCGCTGGTGCCGGGGACGGCCTGGATGAGCTCGGCCTCGCTCATGCCTTTATTGACGGTGACTTCGAATCCGGGGATGGACTTGAGCAGCTCGAGGGCGGCCTTGTCCATCCCGTCGGCGATGAGGATCTTGGTCATTGCCAGTTCTCCTTGAGGATGGCCTGGGCCGCCGTGATCCCGGCGCCGGCCTGGAACTTGTAGCCGAGGTCCATGAGGGTCATTTCGAGGGCCGACAAGGCGGTGATGATGTCGAAGCCGCCCATGTAGCCGAGGTGAGCGATGCGGAAGATCTTCCCCTTGTAGGGGTCCTGCCCGCCGGCGATGTAGGCCATGTACTTGCCTTGCATCGTCTTGACCAGCTTGCCGCCCTCGATGCCTTCGGGGACCTTGCAACAGGTCAGGACGTTGCCGGGCCGCTTCGCCAGCAGCTCGAGACCGAGGGCCTTGACCCCGGCCCGGGTGGCTTCGGCCAGGACGCGATGGTGGGTGAAGAAGGCCTCCATGCCCATCTTCTTGATGATGTCCAGGGCATGCTTCTGCTGGATGATGAGCGAGACGCCGGGGGTCCAGGGGGTCGTCTTGTCGGCCAGGTTCTTCTTGGCCTTCTTGAGATCGAAATAGAACTTCGGCAGCTTGGCGTTGGCCGCGGCCGCCCAGGCCTTTTGGCTCAGGGCGATGTAGGCCAGACCCGGCGGGATCATGAACGACTTTTGCGAGCCGGACAGAAAGACGTCGAGCTTCCAGTCGTCCATGGGGCAAGGCGTGACGCCGGCCCCGGAGATGCCGTCGACGATGAGCAGGGCCGGGGTCTTGGCCACGACCTCGCCGAAGCCCTGGATGTCGAACATGGCCCCGGAAGAGGTTTCCGATAATGTGGCGAATACGGCCTTGCAGTCGGGCATGGCCTTGAGCTCGGCCTCGAGCTCCTCCTTGGAGAAGTCCTTGCCCCACGGGTCGAGGATGATCTCCTTGTAGGTGATGCCGTAGGCCTTGCAGATGTTGCCCCAGCGTTCGCCGAACTTGCCACCGTTGATCGTCAGGACTTTGTCGCCGGGGCTGAGGAGGTTGACCACGGCGGTTTCCATGGCCCCCGTCCCGGAGGACGTCAGGACATAGGCGTCTTCCTTGGTGCCGAAGACCTGCTTGATGCCTTCGGTGACCTCCATGAAGATGGCCGAGAACTCGGCGGTCCGGTGATGGATGATGGGTTCGGCCGCCGACGACAGGGCCCGCTCGGGGACCGGCGTCGGGCCGGGGGAAAGAAGGTAGTACTTTTTGATCATGAAGCGCTCCTTTGGGTTTTTTTTATAATGGAGAGTCGAGTCATAGCGTTTTGAGGAGTTCGGTCAGAAGGGCCGTCCGTTCGATGAGCGACGGGACGAGCAGATGCTCGTTTTCGGCATGCAGGCCGTCCCCGTCCGGACCGAGGCCGTCGAGGGTCGGGATGCCCATGCCGGCCGCGATCGAGGCGTCCGAGCCGCCGCCGGTCTTGCCGGCCTTGAGGGTCAGGCCCATCCCGGCCGCGATCTCCTGGGCTTGGGCAAAGACCTTTCCGGAGGCCTTGGTCTTTTCCATCGGCGGCGTCGTGCTTTCGACCGTGATCCTGATCCGGGCGCCGCGCAGCGCCGGGGCGGACTCCCGCAGGATCTTGAGGACCCGGTCGCGATCGGCGGCCTTCCAGAACCGGATGTCCAGAACGGCCCAGGCGCTCTCGGCCACGACGTTCGCTTTCTCGCCGCCCCCCATGAGGCCGACGTTGACGGTGGTCTCTCCCGTCCGCAGACGCCTGAACCGGGCGATCTGGGCCACCAGCTCCTCGACCGCGCTGACGCCCTTTTCGGGCGTGCCGCCGTGGGCCGACCGCCCGTGGACGTCCATGCGGACGACGAGCCGGCCCTTGCGCTCGAGCTTCAGGGCCCCGCCGGGAAGCGCCGGTTCAAGACAGAGGACGAGGGAAGCCCTGCGGGCCAGCTTGCGGATGAGATCGGTCGAGGCCGCACTCCCGGTCTCTTCGGCCGAGTTGACGAAGACCGTGATCTTCTTTTGCGGCTTGACATTGAGACCGTCGAGGGCCCGGAGCGACGCCAGAAGCATGATCAAGCCGGCCTTCATATCCAGGACGCCGGGTCCATAGAGCCGGTTGCCCTGGACATAGAAGGGCATCTTGGCGATCTTGCCGACGGGCCAGACGGTGTCGAGGTGGGTCAGGACGAGGATCTCGTCATCGGCCTCCTTGACATGGCCCGGCGCGAACTCCGCCACGACGAGGTCGCCGGTGTCTTTCTGGGGATAGGTCGTGACCTTGCAGCCGACCTTCTTGAGCTCTTTCACGGTGAAGGACACGCAGGCATCGACCGCTTTCTTATCATCGGTCGGGGATTCGAGGGCCACGATCTGCTTTAGCAGATGGACCAGTTCGCCTTGGCGGGAGCGAAAATAGAGACGAAAATCCATTGGTCCCTCCACCCGGATTGGGAACCGTTACTCTATCACAATAGGGGGGGAAAAGCACTCCCTTTATCTTGATTTGGGGGGTTTTTTACCCTAGAGTAGACGCGAGGAGGCCGCTTGCGGGATTCCCCGGCATGACGAAGAGAACGGTTCTTGTCTGCGGCCTTCTCGTCGCCCTCGCGCTTCCGATGTCCCCGGAGATTTTCTATCCCTGGAAGGAAACCTACGTCGGGGCCCTGGACGCGTCCGGATGGCCCGGCCTGGTCATCGCGCCGACGGCGGATTCCGCCTTCGCGTTCGTCCTGAGGGTCGAGCGGGAAGGGGAGGCGGCCGAAGGCGGGGATTTCTATTACCTCGTTTCGGAGGTCGGCGCCCATTCTCCCGACGGGCTCTACGCTCGTATGCGCTTCGACCTCGGGCTGCCGTTCAAGATGGGCCGGGCGACGCCCATCCTGATGAAACCCTCGCCGCGGCGGCAAGCCCTGACCGTCGAATGGTCCCGCCGGGACGAAAGGACGGTCATCGGCCGCATCGTCAGCCCCGAGGGAGTCCGCGTCACCTTCGTCCATTATTTTCCCTGGGGCGGCAAGGGCGAGTTCAAGCTCCTGCCGGGCGGCGAGGTCCGCGGCCGTTCCGCGGCCCGGGCCGGCCAGGCCTACCTCATCTGGACCAGCCGCCCCGCCGAAGCCGCGGCCGCGCCGGCGGAAAGCCTCGCCCGGGCCTACGTTCCGGGCGATGACCACACCCTCGCCTTCGCGGCCGGGGTCGGCGACAACGACGAACTCGTGGCCGCCCACCTTTATCGTTATCGGAATGCCGATACGATCGGCGCGCTCATCGACGAAGAAGCCCAAGTCTACGAAGAGAAGAGGGTCAAGGTCCGGGGCCTCTTCTCCGGCGTTCCCGAAGCGATCACGAACAGCCTTCACTGGACCGTCCTCTACCAGCCAGGAAGCCACCGCCTCTACCTCCCCGCGGGACGGAGCTGGATTTTCCCCCGGTCCGACGGCCGGAAGGAGGATTGGACGGTCTTCTCCGGCAGCGAGTTTCTGACGCCGCTCGAGCTCGCGCTCGAAAGCCAGAAGTTCGCCGTCGACGCCCTCCGGGCCGTCCTGGAAACCCAGTATCCCAACGGCAACATCCCCAACTGGCGCGGCGCTTCCAGCGGATCCGCCGACCGGTCCCAACCCCCGATCGGGGCGTTCGTCGTCCTGAAGCTCTTCGAGCGGCTGGGAGACAGGGAGATGCTGCGGCACGCCTACCCCTATCTCCAGCGCTGGCACGATTTCTGGACGGCCCGCCGCCCGAACGGCCCTCCCCGGCGCGACGGCAACGCCGATGGACTCCTCGAGTGGGGGTCGGACACGGCCCTCGTCGGCAAGGACGTTCCGTCGTGGGAGAAAAACGCCTCCGGGAGGATGAGGGCCGGCTGGGAGTCCGGCCAGGACGACCTGCCGGACTGGGACGACGTCCCCTTCAACGAGGAAACCGGGACGCTGGCCATGAACTGCGTCGATCTGAACTCGCTCTACGCCCTGGACGCGTGGTGCCTGGGGGAGATCGCCTCCGTGCTCGGCCGGCCCGTCGACGTCGAGCGCTACCGGGGCGAATACGAGACCATGAAGTCGCTCGTCAACGCGAAGCTCTGGAACGAGACGGAGGGCTTCTATTGCGACCGCTATTGGGATGGCCGGTTCTCGGCCCACAAGCCCGCATCGGGGTTCTTTCCGCTCCTCGCCCGGATCCCCGACGACGCCCGGGCCCAGAGGATGCTCAAGCACCTGCTCGATCCCAAGCAGTTCTGGGGCGACTTCATCGTGCCCTCGATCTCCCGGGACGACCCGGCCTTCCGGCCCGAAAGCCAGCAGTCCTGGCGGGGCGCGGTCCGGCCAGCGACGAACTACCTCCTCTACCAAGGGCTCAAGGCCTACGGCTTCGACGCCGTCGCCTCCGAGTTCGCGCGGAAGAGCACCGAGATGTTCATGAATAGCTGGCGGAGCTTCGGCCTCTCTCCGGAGAATTTCGATTCCCTCACCGGCGAGGCCGGGGGGGAACGGTACCAGAGCGGGGGACCGCTGGCCGCCCTCATCGCCGTCGAGGAGTACCTGGACTTCACGCCGCACGAAGGTTTCCGCTTCGGCATGCTCAAGCCGGACGCCAAAGGCAGGCTGTCGCGGGTCCTCGTCCAGGGCCGTCATTACGAGGTCGAGGTCTCGAACTCGTCGACCGTCCTGCGCGAAGAGGGCGAGACGATCCTCTCCGTCGATGGCGGCGCGGTCGTCCGCCGCTTCTTGTACAACGAATCGGAAGTGTCGTTCATCATCAAGACCTTGAAGCGGCGCGAGGTCCGGCTGCGCCTCCTGAAAAAGGGCAAATACCAACTGCTAATCGACGGCCGCGAGGTGGACGTGTTCTCCGCCAACTCGCGCAAGTTCGAGGTGCCGGAGGGCGATCACACGGTCCTCGTCCAGCTCCTCGAGGATCTCGAGAAGCAGAACGAGAACGCGACGTCCGATTGACCAAGGAGGGTTCACCATGACGCGCTATTCGAGAAGGAATTTCCTGAAAACGGGCGCCGGGGCCGGCGCGGCGGCGCTCTTCGCCGGCGGGCTGACGCCGCGGTCCGCCGCATCTGCTGGGTCGCCGGCCGCGGCTCCGGGGACGCCCCGGGTCGTATCGAGCGGCAACGGGATCCGGGCCACGGCCAAAGCCATGGACGTGCTCCGGGCGGGAGGCGACCCGCTCGACGCCGTCATTGCCGGGGTCAATATCGTCGAAGACGATCCAGAGGATATGTCCGTCGGCTACGGCGGCCTGCCCAATGAGGACGGCGTCGTCGAGCTCGATTCGTCGGTCATGTACGGTCCGACCCATTCCGCCGGAGCCGTGGCCGCGCTGCGCAACATCAAGAACCCGTCCCAGGTGGCCCGGTTGGTCATGGAGAGGACGGACCACGTCCTCATCGTCGGCGAAGGGGCGCTCAAATTCGCCAAAGCCCACGGCTTCAAGGAGGAGGATCTTCTGACCGAGAAATCGCGGGCGGCCTGGCTGCGATGGAAAGAGACGATGTCGGACCGGGACAATTGGTTCCCGCCGAAGACCGAGAGCCTGCCCGAAGACCTCCGATCGGTGATGAGCACCCACGGCACGATCAACTGCATCGCCATCGACGCCGCCGGGCGTCTGGCCGGCGTGACGACGACGAGCGGCCTGTCCTGGAAGATCGCCGGCCGCGTCGGCGACTCGCCCATCATCGGAGCGGGGCTCTACGTCGACAACGAGATCGGCGCGGCCGGCTCGACGGGGCGGGGAGAGGCCAACCTCCTGACCTGCGCCAGTTATCGCATCGTCGACGCCATGGGACGGGGGAAGAGCCCGGAGCAGGCCTGCCTCGAGGCTTGCGAGGCGGTCGTCGCCAAGACCAAGCTCGTGCCCCGGCTCTGCGACGACCAGGGCCGTCCGAACTTCGGGCTTGATTTTTATGCCCTCAATAAAAAAGGCGAATTCGGCTCGGCCGGCTTCTACCAGGGCGGGAAGTATGCCGTCCACGACGGCGTCGAGAACAAGCTCCGCGATGTCGCCTACCTTTTCAAGCGGCGGGAGGGAGACCGCTAAGGCTTCCCGGAACGGGCGTCACTCGCGGACGATGATAACGGAAAAGCCCTCGCCCGCCAGGCGGTGGGCCAGACTCTCCACCTCGCCTTGGTCCGCCCTGACCCGGACCCGGAAGTACGTGCCGCGGTCCGTCTTCAGGCGCGACACCACGACGTTCCTGTAGCTGCCGTCGAGGCGGCGCTTGATCGCATAGGCGTTCTCCTGGACGGAGAAGGCGCCGACCTGAATCCAGACCGTCAATTGGCCGGGGTCGGCGGGAGCCTTGAAGCCACTCAGGGTTTCCAGCCGGACGCGGGCCGTGCCCGGACCGACCATCCCCAGCACCCGCGCCGCCGCATAGGATAGGTCGATCGTCCGGCCCCGGACAAAAGGGCCCCGGTCGTTGATCCGGACGACCGCCGAACGATCGTTCTCGAGGTTCGTGACCATGAGGTAGGTCCCAAACGGCAGGGTCTTGTGGGCGGCGGTCAGGTCGTTCATGTCGAAGACTTCCCGGCTCGAGGTCGGGCGGCCGTGGAATTCCTGTCCGTACCACGAGGCCAGCCCGATCTCGACGCCGGGACCAGGCCCCCGCGGCAAACGGGAACAGCCGGTGACACCCAGGGCGAGGGCGGCCGAGATCAAAGCCGCGGAGAGCCTCAGCGCGGGCCTCTTCGGCCCCGCCGGTCCCGGACCGAGACGGTCAGGCAAGAGACTCCGAAAGCCTTTTCTTGAGATAGGTGAAGGCCTCGCGCGGCGTCGAAATGATGCGGAAGAGGCTCAGGTCATCGGCGCAGATGGCGCCTTTCTTGACCATGGAATCGAACTTGATCAGATCCCGCCAATAATCGCCGCCGTAGAGGACGAGGGCCAGCTCCTTCTTCGAGATCTTGCTCGTCTGAAGCAGGGTGAGGATCTCGAAGAACTCATCGAGAGTGCCATAGCCCCCGGGAAAAGCGATGACCGCCTTGGCCTTGTAGGCCAGCCAGAACTTCCGCATGAAGAAATAATGGAAGGAGAAGGACAGCTCGGGCGTGATGTAAGAGTTCGAGTCCTGCGGTTGGTTGAGCGAGATGTTCATGCCGATCGTCTGGCCGCCGGCGCGCATCGCGCCCCTGTTGGCCGCTTCCATGATGCCCGGGCCGGCCCCGGTGCAGACGACAAAATCCTTGCCCTTCGGCGTCTTGATGCCGATGGCCCATTTGGCCAGAAGGTAGGCCAGCTCTTCGGCCTCCCAATAATAGCGGTGGAAGGCGGAGTCGGCATTGGTCGGATCGGCCTTGGCCGATCCCAGGAAGAGGATGGTGCTGTTGATCTTGGCCTTGTCCAGCCGGGTCATGGGGCTGAGATACTCGCTGAGGATGCGGAGGGTCCGGCCCTCCAAGGACTCCAGGAACTCGGGATCGCGGAAGGATTGCTCGGGGCGCTCGATTTTCTTCATGGTCGGATCGGCCTCCTTGGCATGGGCTCAGGGGGATTCTAACAGATTCCCGCGCCAACCCTCAATAGTGCAGCCGACCCCGCGGCCACGTTTTGACTTGGAGAAAGGCGTATGTTATCAATAAGCCCGAAAGGACGGCCTGATGGACAGCATGCGGACAAAGCTCGCGTCACTCGAATACCCCGGACGGCTCATCGTCATCGGCGCGGCGCCCGACGGCGGCCGGGCCGTGATCATCTACGCCATCACCGGACGCTCTCCCTCGAGCCAGGCCCGGCGCCTTGTCCTGCGCGACGGCGGGATCTGGGTCGAGCCGACCGACGAAGCCACCCTGAAGCAAGGTCACGTCGACCTCCTCGTTTATCCGGCCGTCCTGTTCACCCGGGCGGGCCTTGCCGTCTCTAACGGCAAGCAGACGACCGACGTTCGCGACCGGCTCACGCCCGGCGCCGGCCCCGTCCCGGCGCTCGCTGCGGCCCTGGCCTCCTGGGACTTCGAGCCCGATGCGCCGATCTTCACGCCCCGGATCAGCGGTTGTCTCGCCGGCGGCGCCGCCGGCCTGAGCGTCGTCAGGCGCGGGCCCTCGGGCGAAACCCTGCGCAACTATTTCGAGGCCGTGTTGCGCCCGGGAGAGGGGCGGCTCGTGTCCACCTATGAGGGACCGAACGCCGATCCTTTGCCCGTCTTCCGCGGCGAGCCTCGATTCGTCGACCTGGCCGGTTCCACGGCCGCCGAGACAGCGGAGGACGCCTATCGGAGCCTCGGCCCCGAGCCGTCGGCCAAAGACTTCCGGGTTGCCGTGGCCTGCGTCTTCGTCTCACCCGGGGAGCCGGACAAGGTCGACGTCCGCATCATCAACAGGCACGAAAGGACATGACGCCATGAGCAAACCCGAGCGCACCGCGCGCAGTCAGTATCTGACCAAGGTCGGGGAGGATTTCCCGGACACCCTCCAAGTCGGCGAGGACACCTTCGTCAAGAAGTTCCCCATGCGCTACGGCGAGAACCCCGGCTACCCGGCGGCCTTTTATCAGGAGGACGGCGCGTCGGGACCGAACATGGGCCACCTCGAGATCCTTCAAGAAGGGACCAAGGGCCTGAGCTACATCAACGTCGGGGACATGGACCTCGGCCAGCGCCTGGCCCGCAAGCTCACCCAGGTCTTCCCGGGCCGCCACGTCTGCGTCATCATCAAGCACGAGATGCCGAGCGGCGTCGCCCTCGGCGACGACCCGGTCGGGACGTTCGAAAAAGCCTGGAAGTGCGACTCGCTCTCCAACTTCGGCGGCGTCGACGTCTTCAGCTACCGCGTCACGGCGCCCCTGGCCCGCCTGCTCGTCGAAAGCCCGCGCAACGTGGAGGTCGTCTACGCTCCCGATTTCGAGCCCGAGGCCCTCCAGGTGCTGGCCGCGCGCAAGGTCCTTCGGGTGGTCAAGATGGGCGCCCCGCTCGACACGCCGTCCGTCGACAACGGGCTCGAGGTCAAGCGGGTGGCCGGGGGGCTGCTCCTGCAGAAGCGCTTCGACTCCAAGATCGTCTCGCCGGATTCGGTGGATGTCGTTTCGGTGCGCAAGCCAGCGCCGGAGGAGGTCCGGGCGGCCCTGTTCACCTGGACGGTGGCCTGTTTCACCCGGTCCAACGCCGTCATCATCGGCACCGCCGACAAGACCCACGGCATCGGCTCCGGCCAGCGGAGCCGGATCGATTCCGCCGAGGATGCCATCCGGCTCTCGCGCCGCGGCTATGGCCCGGAAGGCTGCGTCATGGCCTCCGACGCGTTCATGCCGTTCCCCGACGTCGTCGAGCTCGCCGGGAAGCACGGCATCACGGCCATCATCTATCCCCTTGGCTCGGTCAAGGACCAGGAGGTCATCGACAAGGCCAACGAGCTCGGGCTGGCCATGATCATCACCCGGAAGCCGGGCGAGCTCGATTCGGAGCGCTGCTTCCTCCACCGCTGAGGAGAAGCGGCCCCGGATGCCGCCGCGGGTCCGGTTCAAGGGCCCCGATACGTGATGCCATGAGAAAACCAATCGTTCGGAACCTATGCGTCCTGGCCCTCATTGTCCTCGCCGTCCGGACCGTCTTGTCCGGCAGCGGAAAGCCCGAAGACTATCGGGCGCTCGTCGACAAGGTCCGCGAGACCGGCCTGTCCGGTGAGCGGGCTTTCGCCCTTCTCGAAAGGATCACCTCGGTCGGTCCGCGGCTGACCGGCTCCCCCCAAGCCGCCGCCGCGGTCGATCTCACGCGGGACCTCATGGCGGAGCTTGGCCTGGCTCGCGTCCATACCGAACCTGTCGAGGTCGGACATTGGACGCGGGGGCAGGTCGCCGAGGCGTCCGTGGCGGCATCGCCTTCCCGCGCCGCCATCCCCCTCGCCGTCTGCGCCCTCGGCGGGAGTGTCGGCACGCCCGAGCGGGGAATAACGGCCCGGGTCGTCGAGGTCCGCTCCCTTGAAGAAGCGGCCTCGCTCGGAAAGTCGGCCGAGGGCAAGATCGTTTTCTTCAACAGGGCCATGGACAGGGGCCTGACGGATTCGTTCGCCGCCTACGGCGCGGCCGCTGACCAGCGCGTCAGCGGGGCTTCCGCCGCGGCTCGCGTCGGCGCGGCCGCCGTCCTCGTCCGGTCGCTCACGTTCCGCGACGACCGCAACCCTCATACAGGCATGCTGCGCTACGACCCTGACGCCCCCGCCATTCCCGCCGCGGCGATCGGCACCGCGGACGCCGATCGGCTGAACGCGCTGCTCAAGAAGGGCAAGGACGTCTCCGTATCGCTGCGGATGGACTGCCGCGACCGGGGAAAGGTCGTCTCGGCCAACGTCGTCGGCGAGATCACGGGCTCCGAGCTTCCCTCCGAGATCATCCTCCTCGGCGGCCACCTCGACAGCTGGGATCTCGGCGTCGGCGCCCACGACGACGCCGCGGGCTGCGCCGCGGCGCTGGAGGCAGTCGCGCTCCTCCACGATCTCGGCCTGCGGCCGCGCCGGACCATCCGGGCCGTGATGTTCATGGACGAGGAGTTCGGCGGCACGGGCGGCCGGGCCTACGCTGTGGCGCCGCAGAGGAAGGGCGAGCGACATCTGGTCGCCGCCGAATCCGACCGGGGCGGCTTCGTCCCTGTCGGCTTGGCGATCGGAAGCGGCGACCGCAAGGCCATCGAGCGCGTCTTGCCGTACGCCGACCTCATCAGACCGTTCGGGATCTGGTTCATCGTCCCGGGAGGGGGAGGCGTCGACGTCGCTCCCCTCATCGCCAACGGAGCGGTCCCGGCGGCCGTCCTGGTCAATGCGCAAACCTATTTCGACGTCCACCATTCCGCTCTCGACGTCGTGGCGAGGGTCGCGCCGCGGGAGCTCGAGCTCCAGGCCGTCGTCCTCGCCATCCTCGCCTATATCCTGGCCGAGGAAGGCGTTTGAGCGCGCAGGAGACCGCATGAACGATCTCGCGTTTCTCTTTGCCGTCCACAACCACCAGCCCGTCGGGAACTTCCCCGAAATCTTCAAGGCGGCGTTCAACGACTGCTACCGGCCTCTCCTCGAAGCGCTGGCCGGCCATCCGGGTTTCCGCTTCGCCCTTCACTTCTCCGGACCCCTCTGGGAGTACATGGAGAAGAAAGAGCGGGGCTGCTGGGACCTCGTCCGGGAGCTTTCCATCCGGGGCCAGGTCGAGCTCCTGGGCGGCGGATTCTACGAGCCCGTCCTGTCCATCATCCCGGAAGAGGACCGCCTGGGCCAGATCCGCATGATGAACGATTTTCTGGCTGAAAATTTCGGTCAGCGGCCGCGCGGGCTGTGGCTGACGGAGCGGGTCTGGGAACCCGACCTGCCTCGAACCCTGGCGACGGCGGGGATCGAGTTCACGCTCCTCGACGAAGAGCATTTTCACTACGCCGGCGTCCGCGACCTTCACACGACCTACATCACCGAAAGCGAAGGCCGGAGCCTGCGCGTTTTCCCAATTGACAAGACCCTGCGCTACGACATTCCGTTCCATTGCCTCGAGGACGTCGAGTCCTATCTCGGGACGATCCGCGAGGCGGGCGGGACGGCCATTCTCGGCGACGACGGGGAGAAGTTCGGGGTCTGGCCCGGAACGCACAAGCTGGTTTACGAGGACGGCTGGCTCGAGAGGTTCCTGGCCTTCGTCGAAGATAGGAAGATCCGGATGATGTCCTTCGCGGAATATCTGGACGGTCATCCTCCGTCGGGCCGGGTGTATCTTCCTCCCGCTTCCTACGAAGAAATGATGGAGTGGGTCCTCGAACCGGACGAGCAGGCGGCCTTTCAAAGGCTCAAGGCGGGCGCCGGCCCGGAAGCCCGCCGCTTCCTCCGCGGCGGCTTCTTCCGCGACTTCTGCCGCAAGTACCCGGAGGCGAATCACCTCCATAAGCGGATGATCATGGTCTCCCGCGAGGTGCGCGCCGCCGGCAATCCGGGCGACGGTCTCCGCCAGGTCTACAAAGGTCAGTGCAACGACCCCTATTGGCATGGCGTCTTCGGGGGCCTTTACCTGCCGCATCTCCGCGAGGCCGCCTACGGCCACCTCCTCGAGGCCGAGAAGACGACTCCGGATCCACCGGGCTGGAAGGTCCTCGATTACGATTGCGACGGCCGGGACGAGCTCGCGTACCGGGACCCGACCTTCGGCCTCATAGCCAAGCCGGCGGCCGGCGGGACGCTCGTCGAGATCGACTACCGCCCCTGGTCGAGGAACCTCACCGACGTCCTCAGCCGGAGGCGGGAGGCCTATCACCGCGCCGCCGAATCCGCGGGGCAGGGATCGGAGAGCGGCAAGAGCATTCACGAGCTCGACAAGAAGCTGCCGCCGGACGCGGCCGAGCTCATGCGCTACGACCGTCATCCGCGTTTCTCGATGATCGACCATTTTTTCCGCGCCGGGACGACGCCCGATGATTTCCGCCGGGTCGATTTCGGCGAGCAGGGCGACTTCGTCGACGGCGCGTTCTCGTTCGAGGCCTCCGGGGGAGAGCTCCGGTTGGAGCGGCGAGGGATGGTGCGGGCAGGGGAGGAGAGGGTCCCGCTGGTCATCCGCAAGACCGTCGCCACCTCCGACGGCTCTCTCCGCATCGATATCGAGGTCGAGAATCTCTCCGGCAGGCCGCTCGACGTGACCTACGGGTCCGAGTGGAACTTCCTCGCCTTTCCTCACGAGATCGAGCTCCTCGGCGCGGACGGCGCCGCGCTCTACGGCCGGGCCCTTCGTTTCGAACCGTCGGCGGCCGACGCGGTCTGGACGTTCGCCCTGCGCACGCTCTCCCAATCCGAAGAGGGATTTGATATAATCCACCAAGGGTATTGTCTATGCCCGGTTTGGTCGTTAGGATGGGCGGGGAACGGGACGAAGCGCCTCTCCGTAGTCTTGAAGGAGCATAATGGCCGATAAGTACTTCTCCCTCGTGCTCCATAGCCACATCCCTTATGTCCTCGCCCACGGCAGCTGGCCGCACGGCATGGACTGGCTGTACGAGGCGGCGGCCGAAACCTACCTGCCGATCCTGGACGTCTTCGAGCGCCTGGCCGGCGAGGGCATTCCGGCCCGGACCAATGTCAGCTTCACTCCCGTGCTGATGGAACAGCTCAAGGACGGAAGCTTCGTCCGCGGCTTCGACGAATATCTCAGGATGAAGATCGAGATCGCCGCTCGCGACCGGTCCTACTTCCGCAAGACCGGGAACGCGGCCCTCCTCCCCCTGACCGACTTCTGGGAGGCCTGGTACCGCAGGCTCCTCGAGGGCTTCTACGTCCGCTACAATGGCGACATCATCGACGGCTTCCGCTCCCTCCAGGACCGCGGCCTGATCGAGGTCCTGACGTCGGGCGCCACCCACGGCTACTTCCCGCTTCTCTCGCGCGACGAGAGCATCCGCCAACAGGTCGGCCAGGGGCGCCATACGTATTGCAAGCATTTCGGTCGCGAGCCGCGGGGCTTCTGGATCCCCGAGTGCGCCTACCGGCCGGGCTACAGCTGGAAGAACCCTTTCGGAGACGGCGAGCCGTACGCCCGGCTCGGGGTGGACGAGATCCTGGGGCAGGAGGGGCTCGGATGTTTCTTCGTCGACGCCCACCTCCTCAAGGGCGGCGAGGCCAAGGGCGTCTACATCGACCGTTTCCCGGGCCTGAACCTCCTTTGGGAGAAGTCCCGGGAGGTCTACAAGCCGGCCGACGACAGGCCGAACGACCCTTATTCGGCCTACTTCGCCCATCCCTCGGGTCTCCCGTTCTTCGCCCGCGACGACGTCTCCGGCTCTCAGGTCTGGAGCCGCTCCATGGGCTACCCCGGCGACGGCCAATACCTCGAATTCCATAAAAAGCACTTCCCAGGCGGCCTGCGCTACTGGCGGATCACGTCGAGCGACGCGGACCTGGGCCTCAAGGAGCCTTACGATCCGGCCCCGATCCGGGCCCGGCTCGAGGAGCATGCCGGGCACTTCGCTTCGGTCCTCGAATCGACACTCGCCGACCGCCCCTCGGGCGCGGTCGTGGCCCTCTATGACACGGAGCTCTTCGGCCATTGGTGGTTCGAAGGGCCGGAGTGGCTCTATCACGTCATCAAGAAGCTTTCGTCCGGACAGGTCCGTCCCGCGACGGCCGGCGACGTGCTCGACCGCCTGCCGCCCCTGAAGGCCATCTCCCTGCCCGAAGGCTCGTGGGGCAAAGGCGGCTTCCACTGGATCTGGCTCAACGACGACACGGCCTGGATCTGGAGGAAGATCTATCGTATCGAGGAGGCCGCCGCGGCGCTCACGCCTCGCCTGACCCGCCTCGATCGGCGCCTGCTCAAGCAGTTCTTCCGCGAGAAGTTCCTGCTCGAGAGCTCCGATTGGCCCTTCCTCATTTCGACCTGGTCGGCCCGGGACTATGCGGAGCACCGGGCCGCCGAGCACTTCGAGCGGGCCCTGACCCTGGCCGGCTGGCTCGACGAGGGCCGGGTCCTCAGCGCCGCGGAAGAGGCGCTCCTCCGCACCTTCGAATCCGAAGATCATCTCTTTGAAGAGGTCGTGCTGCCCGATGGAACTGTCATCTGAGAAGACCCTGACCATGGTCCTCTGCGGGGGCAAAGGGGAGAGGCTCTACCCCCTGACCCGTGACCGGGCCAAGCCGTCCGTGCCCTTTCTCGGCGCCTACCGGATCATCGACTTCAGCCTGTCCAACGCCCTCAACTCCGGCCTGCGCCGGATCGCCCTGCTGACCCAGTATAAATCCCTGTCCCTCGAGCGCCACATCCTCAACGGCTGGAACATCTTCCACGCCGAGAGCGGCGACTTCATCATCTCCCTGCCCGCGCAGGGCCGGGTCGGCGACCACTGGTACGAGGGCACGGCCGACGCGGTGTTCCAGAACATCTACACCATCCAGCAGGAGAACCCGGAAGCCGTTCTCATTCTTTCGGGCGACCACATCTACAACGCGGATTATCGCAAGCTCCTGCTCTTCTTCAATCAGACCGGGGCCGACGCCCTGATCATGACCCGTACGATCCCCATCGAGGAGGCCTCGCGCTTCGGCGTTATCGGCGTCGACGGCGAGAGCCGCATCATCGAGTTCATGGAGAAGCCGAAGAAGCCGTTCGCGACACCCTGGGATCCGACGAAGAGCCTGATCTCCATGGGGGTCTATCTGTTCAAGACGCCCGTCCTGATCAAGGCCCTGATGCGCGACGCCCGCAAGACGCACAGCACCCACGATTTCGGCCGGGACATCATCCCCTCGCTCATCGACAGCCAGCGGGTCTTCGCTTACACCTTCGACGATTACTGGGAGGACATCGGGACGATCGACGCCTACTGGGAGGCGAATATGGCCTTCGTGTCGCCGTCCCCGCCGCCCATCCTCAAGGACCCGGCCTGGCCGGTCCGCTCCTACAGGCCCCAATATCCGCCGACGTTCGTCTCCGGGTGCGACCTGCGCGCCTCGATCATCGGCCCCGGCTGCTCGTTCATCGACTGCCGCATCGTCAACTCGATCATCGCTCCGCGGGTCCGCGTCGAGCCTGGCGCCGAGGTCATCGACTCGATCCTGTTCGAGAACATCACGATCTGCCGCGGGGCCCGCCTGCGCAAGGTCATCATCGACAAATCCTCGGCGATCCCCGAAGGTTTCGAGATCGGCTTCGACGCCGACAAGGACGGCCGGGAATTCAAGATCAGCCGGACCGGGATCCGGGTCGTGCCCAAGGGTTGGACCTGAGATGATCGAGAAGTACAGCATCCTGTCCCCGGATTTCGAGCGCGACGCGCCCCGCGAGCTGATGCTGCTGTCGATCATCTCGCAGAGCTTTTTCCAGCCGTTCTCCCTCGAAGATAACCTCCTCGTCATCCTGACGGCCCTGACCTCCGGGTCGGGCGTCGGCTTCAACCGGGCCATGCTCTTCCTCAAGCAGGGAGACCGGCTGCGGGGGGAAATGTGGCTCGGCCCCCGGTCGGCCGAGGAGGCCGGGCTGATCTGGGAGGTCCTTTCGACGCCCGGCATCGGCTATGTCGAGATCGTCGAGCACAACCGGGCCCTGGTCAGCAAGAACGAGGACACCTTGAGCGCGCGCCTCAAGGGGCTCGTGTACGCCGCCGACGACGAGAACGCCCTCATCCCGGCCTACGCCGCCTGCCGCAAGGAGATCCTCCTCGTCTCCCAGGCTTCGACCGAGCCGCTCGTCGACCGGCGCTTCCTCAACGTCATCGGGGTCGAGCAGTTTCTCTGCATCCCCCTGCTCGCCCGCGACGACGTCGTCGGCGAGATCATCCTCGACAACGCCATCACCCGGACCCCGATCACCCCGTCCGACATCAAGCTGGCCGGGATCTGCGGCCTGATGGCCGGCAACTACATCTATTCGGCGACGCTCCACCGCAAGCTCCTCGACGTCGAGAAGATGGCCGCCATGGGCGAGATGGCCATGTTCGTCACCCATCAGCTGCGCAACCCCATCGTCGCCATCGGCGGCTTCACCGAGCAGCTCCTCAAGCCCGATGTCCCCGAGGAGAAGAAGCTCCGCAATCTGACCATCATTCGCGACGAGATCCGCCGCCTCGAGGGCATCATCTACCAGATGGGCCACTTCCTCAAGGTCAGCCTCAAGGAACCGATCTACTTCGATCCCGGCCCGGGCATCGCCGCCGTGATCGACAGCCCGGAAGTCCAGACCAAAGCCCGGGGATACGACTTGAACGTCAAGCTGGAGCCCTGCCTGCCCGAGATCCTCTGCGACCCGACCTCCTTCGGCGAGGTCGTCCGCAACCTTCTCGACAACGCCTTCGACGCGACGCCCGCCGGCGGAACGATCTCCGTCCGCGGCTACCGCAAGAATCCGACGTCCTTCGTCCTCTCCATCCGCGACACCGGACGGGGCCTGACGAATCCGGACAAGGAGAACCTCTTCAGGCCATTCTTCACGACCAAGGAGAAGGGGATGGGTCTGGGCCTGCCCTTCATCAAACGGGTCATGGACACCTGCGGCGGCAAGGTCGAGGTCCAGAGCCGGTTCGGGAAGGGGGCCCTCTTCAAACTTATTTTTATCTGCCGCGAAAGGGAGCTGACGCCATGAAAAAGAAGATCCTGATCGTCGAGGACGAGAAGACCCTCTGCCTCCTCTACGAAGAGGAGCTGAGCAACGAGGGCTACGACATCACCGCGGTGATGGATGCCGAGGCCGCGCTGGCCAAGCTGGGCGAGCAGAGCTTCGACCTCATCATCACCGACATCCGCATGCCGGGCAAGAACGGGATCGAGCTCATCACCCAGATCATGGGCCTGCGCAAGGATATCCCGATCATCATCAACTCGGCCTACCAGAGCTACAAGGAGGACTTCATGACCTGGGCGGCCGACGCCTATGTCGTCAAGTCCTCCTCGCTCGACGACCTCAAGTCCAAGATCAAGCAGCTGTTGGGGGACTGATGTCAGAACTGAGAAAGGACCTCATCAGCGGGCGCTGGGTCATCATCGCCACGGAACGGAGCAAGCGGCCTGACGACTTCCGGCCCCACGGCGCGGTCGCGCCGGCGCCTGAAGCCGCGGGGTTCTGCCCGTTCTGCGAAGGCAACGAAGGGAAGACCCCGCCGGAAGTCTTTGCCCTGCGGGCCGCCGGCACGGCCCCGGACTCGCCGGGCTGGACGGTCCGGGTCGTCCCGAACAAGTTCCCGGCCCTCAACCCGGGGCCCCCGCCGCCGCGGGCCACGCGCGGGGTCTTCCAGTCCATGGAAGGGCGGGGTATCCACGAGGTCGTCATCGAGAACCCCGACCATGCCTTCGAGCTGGCCGACCTGCCCGTCACCCATGTCCGCGACGTGCTCGGAGTTTTCCAGAAAAGGATCCTGGCCATCGAGAGGGACTTCCATTACCAGTACGTCCAGGTCTTCAAGAACAAGGGCAAGGAGGCCGGTGCCTCGTTGAGCCATCCGCACTCCCAGATCGTGGCGACGCCCATCATCCCCAAGCGGGTCAAGGAAGAGATGTACGGCGCGGACCGGTTGTTCCGGACCTTCAAGGAATGCGCCTTCTGTCGCATCCTGCGGGAGGAGGAGGCGGCGGGGTCGCGCCTGATCGCCCGAAACGCGCAATTCACCGCTTTCGCGCCCTACGCGTCGCGGTTCCCCTTCGAAATGACGATCTACCCGAAGCGCCACTCGGCCTTCTTCACCGAAGTCCGGGAGGACGAGCTGCTGACGCTGGCCGAGATCCTGAAGCACGTCCTGACCCGGCTGAAGGAAACGGTCGGCGACCCGCCGTTCAACCTGGTCCTCCACCAGGCCCCGAACCCGTCATCGTCGCTCAAGAAATGGCCGGACATCGAGCTCCGGTCGCACTGGCACTTGGAGATCATTCCCATCCTGACCAAGGTCGCGGGTTTCGAGTGGGGGACGGGGTTCTACATCAACCCGGTCCCTCCGGAGACCGGGGCCCAATTTCTGCGTCAGTCTTGATTCAGGACGCGGCCAGCTTCTTGTAGAGATCGAGGTAGGCGGACGCGGATCGCTCCCAGGAGAAGTCCGCGGCCATCGCGTTGCGGACAAGCTTCCGCCAATCGATGGGTTTCTTGAAGAGGGCCCCCGCGCGCCCCGCCGCTTCGACAAGCGGCTCGGGTTCGGCTTCGACGAACTTGAACCCGTTGCCGTTCCCGACCTGCGGATCGAACTCCTGGACGCTGTCGTCGAGACCGCCCGTGGCTCTGACGACAGGGATCGTGCCATACTTCATGGCGTACATCTGGGTCAGCCCGCAAGGCTCATAGCGCGAGGGGATGAGGAAGATATCGCTCCCGGCGTAGATCGTGTGGGCGATCCGCTCGTCGAAGGCGATCTTGAGGCCGATCCGGGTCGGGTTCTTCTCTTGGGCCTCCAGCAGGAAATCCTGGATCTTCTGGTCGCCTGTGCCGAGAATGACCAGCGTCAATCCGAGGCCGAGAAGATCTTGGAGGGCTTCGCAAACGATGTCGAGGCCCTTCTGCCCGGCCAGGCGGGTGACCATGCCCGCGACGGGAAGAGTCGTCGGCGCGGCCAGGCCGAAGAGGGCCGCGAGCTCCTTGCGGCAGGTTATTTTCCCCGTCAAGTCCTCGGGCACATAGTTGCGAGGAATGAGATGGTCGGTGGCGGGATTCCAATCGCGGTAATCGACGCCGTTGAGGATGCCGTAAAGGACCGCGGACCGGGAACGAAGGAGGCCGTCGAGGCCGCAGCCGAACGCCGGCGTCTGGATCTCGCGGCTGTAGCGAGGGCTGACCGTCGTCACGGCGGTCGCATAGAGGATGCCGGCCTTGAGGGCATTGACCTTGCCGTAGAACTCGAGCTCGTTCATGTTGAAGAGCGAGGCGGGGAGCCCGATGCGGTCGAGAAGTTCGTCGTCGAACAGGCCCTGGTAGGCCAGGTTGTGGATGGTGAAGAGCGTCCGCGTCCGCGCGAAAAAGGCATCCCCCGCATAGACATAGCGGAGATAGGCAAAGACCAGGGCCGACTGCCAGTCGTGGCCGTGAACGATGTCGGGCGAGTAGCGCATCGCCCTCATGGTCTCGATGGAGGCCCGGCTAAAGAAGGCGAAACGCTCGCCGTTGTCCGGATAATCCCCGGCCGCGGTCCCGTAAAGGCAGTCCCGGTCGAAATACTCCGGCCGGTCGATGAAATAGACTGTGACGCCGTCGGCCCGGTGGGAGAAGACGGCGTAGGCGAGCTTCTCGCCGCCCATCTCGAGCTCGGCCCGCTCGATGACCGGCGTGAGCGGGATCTTCTTTTTCCGCACCTCCCGGTAGAGAGGCATGAACGCCCGGACTTCGGCGCCGAGCCCGGCGAGGACCTTGGGCAGGGCCCCGGCCACGTCGGCCAGGCCGCCCGTCTTGGCATAGGGGATGACTTCGGAGGCAAGGAATGCGACTTTCATGGTCCGCCTATTCTAGCATAAGTACGCATGGCGGTCATCCGGACGCCCTTTCTCCTCGCTCATCATGCCGCGGCGATTCTTCACGCCCCTCTGAGTCAGGCCCTCTGGCAGATCTCGCTGCATGGACTTCTCGGCTCGGGGCGTGCCGCTCCGTCGGGTCGCGGGTTTGGCCCGGCGCGCCAAACCCGCTCGGATCCGGGCCTCGCTCTCCTCTGGATCCGTGCCCGCTTCGGCCCTCCCACGCCCTCCTCCGGGCATCGCCCCTGCGCCACCTTCCTTAACGCTCGATCTGCCCATCAAGTCCGGAATGTCGAGCGACTCCACTAGAGACAAGACGACCGCTGAAACTGGGGTCGAGGGGGTCATCTGAGCGAGCATAAGCGGTGATTTAGCCGGTCCGGAGTCGGATGAGGGCAGTTTCAGAGGAAACCGCCAAAACGTGTTTGAGCGAGGCGTAGCGCACGCCGAGCGAGTTGTTTTGGCGCCGAGTCCGACGAACGGACCGGCGTGAAGAATCACCGCAGCGAACGAAGATGATCCCCGAGGGCTAATTGATGATGCGGAGCATGCGGCTCCAGCGGGCCTTGGGGACGAAGCTGACCAGCTTCTTGAGGCGGTCGCGGATCCCGGTCTTCTGCCAGGCATCCCGCTCGGCCTTGTAGGAGAAATAGATGACCCAGGGCCGGCCCTTGATGGACGCCAGCGGCACGAAACCCCAGTAGCGGCTATCCATGCTGTTGTCGCGGTTGTCGCCCATGACGAACAGGTTCCCGGGCGGCACGGTCACGGGGCCATAGTTGTCGCGGATGACGTCGTCGTAGTTGTAGAAATCGTTCTTGGAGTTGACGTGGCTGTCGATGTGG
This sequence comes from Candidatus Aminicenantota bacterium, assembly GCA_017883305.1. Lineage (GTDB taxonomy): Bacteria > Acidobacteriota > Aminicenantia > Aminicenantales > Saccharicenantaceae > RBG-16-66-30. The sequence continues at coordinate 47,447 of JADGNU010000003.1, forward strand.
ACCTTATAGGGCTCGTCCAGCGGCTTGTCGTCGACGTAGACCTGCTTGTCCTTGACCTCGACCTTCTGTCCCTCGAGCGCGATGACGCGCTTGACGAAGTCCTTGGTCAGGTCCTTCGGGTACTTGAAGACGACGATATCGCCCCGCGCGATCGGCTTATGGGGCAGGATCGTGCCCTCGAGCGGCAGGAGGGGCCTGGTGTAGGCGAGCTTGTTGACGAGCAGAAAGTCGCCGACGAGGAGGGTCGGCTCCATGGAGCCGGTCGGGATCTGAAAGGCCTGGACGACGAAGGTCATGACGAAAAAGACGAAAACCGCCGTCTCGGCGATCAGCTCGAAGTATTCCCTGAAGAGGCTCTTGTCTCTTTTCTTCTTGTCCTTGTCCATGTCTCTCCCGGCTATAAAAATAATATTATAAAGGAAAACTCGAGGAAGGGCAAGACGGATTCGCCCTGATCGCCGGCCTAACCTATCCGCAGGTCCGTCCCGAACCGGAATTCCTGGGACACAATCCTGGAAAATTCCCGGGACACAATCCCATTTCCATAGAAATGGGTTATGTCCCGAATTTTACGGTCATGTCCCGGAATTCCTCCCCTGTCGGGCCGTCGATCCCGGCCGTGCCGCCGCACGTCCGCACCTTGACACCCCCGGTCAATCCGGCTTTACTAGTCCCGTGAACGCGACCCTGTTCGGCTGCCCTAAGACGGGCCAGACGACGCTGTTCGTCTATTTCCGGTTCGCCGCATGAGCGCCGCCTTCCGGTTGACCGCGCAGGACGCCGGCTCGGCGGCCAGGACCGGCCTCCTCGAAACGCCCCACGGCACGGTCGAGACTCCGGCCTTCATGCCCGTGGGGAGCCAGGGCACGGTCAAGGGGCTGACCCATGCCCAGGTCGAAAGCCTCGGCGCGGAGATCATGCTCGTCAACTCGTATCACATGGCCCTTCGTCCGGGGGTCGAGACCGTCGAGGCCCTGGGCGGGCTCCACAAGTTCATCTCCTGGCCCCGGCCCATCCTGACCGACAGCGGCGGCTTCCAGATCTACAGCCTGTCCTCCCTCGTCCACGTCAGCGACGAAGGCGTCCGCTTCGCCTCGCACCTCGACGGCACGAAGATCTTCCTCCGGCCCGAGGACGTCGTGGACCTCCAGCTCCGGCTCGGGACCGACATCCTGATGTGCCTCGACAACTTCCCGCCGTACCCCTACTCCGACGAAGCGCTGCGCGAATCGGTCCGGCTGACGGGCCTCTGGGCCGGCCGCTCCAAGACCCGCTTCGCCGAACATGACACGCAACAGCAACTGTGGGGGATCTGCCAGGGCGGCGTTCACGCCGACCTCCGGACGCGATCGATCGAGGACCTCCTGGAGCTGGATTTCTCCGGGTACGCCTACGGCGGGCTAGGCCTCGGCGAGCCGAAGACCCGGCTCTTCGAGACGCTCGAGCTCGGCCAACGCCTCCTCCCGGCCGACCGGCCCCGCTACCTCATGGGCATGGGCTACATGGAGGACGTCGTCGAGGCCGTCGCCCGCGGCGTCGACTTTTTCGACTGCGTCCTGCCGACCCGCAACGCCCGCAACGGCACGCTCTTCACGAGCACCGGCCGGCTGGCTATCAAAAACGTCAAGTACGCCCGCGACGAGCGGCCCCTCGACAAGGCCTGCGGCTGCTACACCTGCCGCAACTTCAGCCGGGCCTACCTCCGCCATCTGTTCGAGCGCAACGAGATCACCTCGGCCGTCCTGAACACCCTCCACAACCTGTACTTCTATCTTGACATCTTCCGCAAAATACGCCATTCTATTCAATCCGACTCCTTCGATTCCCTGAAGAAGAGTCTGATAACGAACGCCTCTCAAAAGGAAGAACCGACATGATCTTTGGAGCAGTCGCAAACTTGGCCCGTCAGGCGGGAGCGGCGCAGGCGGTCCGTCCCAACATGCTGGGGGCCCTCCTGCCCTTCGTTCTCGTCTTCGTCATCTTCTACCTCCTCATCATCATGCCCCAGAGGAAGAAGCAGAAAAAGCACCTGGAGCTCGTCGACAACCTGAAGGCCGGGGACCATATCATCACCACGGCCGGCATCTTCGGCACGGTGATGGGCGTCACCAAGGACCTCATCGAGCTCAAGATCGCCTCCAACACCAACATCAAGATCACCAAGAGCGCCGTGGGCGTCATCCGCGGTGCCACCGACAGACTCGAAGGCGAATGAGGCCCCGGAGGGAGGGGCGGCTCCCCTCCCCAGCCCCGAATCCCTCACGAGAGTGATATCCCATGAAAAAGAACCTGCAATGGAAGGTCGCCCTGGCCCTGATCGTCATCGCCGGGGCCATCTTCCTCGCCTACCCCTTCGACGACACGAAGATCAAGCTCGGTCTCGACCTCAAGGGCGGCATCCACCTGACCCTTGGGGTCATCACGGACGATGCCATCAACATGGAAACGGACCAGGAGATCTCCCGGCTCGAGGAACTTCTCAAGAAGAACAGCATCACCTTCCAAAAGGTCACCAAAGAGGGCCTCGGGCGGATCGCCGTTCAGGGCGCCCTGGCCGACCAGGAAGCCAAGACCCGCGATCTCTTCGACGAATACTCCCGGGATTGGGCGTACACCTTCACCGCCGACCGGGCCAACCTGACCCTCAAGCCGCTCGTCATGCAGGCCCTCCGCGACGAATCGGTCAACCAGGCCAAGACGACGATCGAGAACCGCGTCAACGGCTTGGGCGTTTCCGAGCCCCTCATCCAGAGACAGGGCACCGACAAGATCATCGTCGAGCTGCCGGGCGTCGACGACCCCGACCGCGTCAAGGAGCTCATCAAGGTCACCGCCGTCCTCGAATGGAAGCTGGTCAAGGCCGGGCCGGCCGCCGACGAGGCGACCCTCCTTCAAGCCACGAACGGGCAGGTCCCCGACGATGCCGAGGTCCTCAAGGGAGATCCCAAGCGGGGCCAGGGCGGCTTCTACCTCGTCAACAAGGTCTCCGTGGTCACGGGCAAGGACCTGAGGACCATCCGCCGGACCCAGGACGAGTGGAACAACCCGGCCGTCTCCTTTTCCCTCAACTCCGACGGCGGCGCCCGCTTCGAGGAGATGACAGGGGCGAACATCGGCAAACAGATCGCCATCATCCTCGACAAGAAGATCCAGTCGGCCCCGGTCGTCGAGAGCCGCATCTCCCGGGCCCAAGGCGGCGTCATCCGCGGCCGGTTCACTCCCGAAGAGGCGGACGACCTGGTCGTCGTGCTCAAGGCGGGCGCGCTGCCGGCCGGCATCAAGTACCTCGAGGAGCGGACGATCGGCCCGGCGCTGGGCGCTGACTCGATCCGCCAGGGACTCATGGCCGGACTGGTGGCCATCGTGGGCGTCATGACCTTCATGATCGTCTTCTACAAG
>JADGNU010000336.1 GCA_017883305.1 Candidatus Aminicenantota bacterium
AGCGCGTCTTTGAGGCCGAGATGGTCCGTCATGCAGGTCTGCCGGACATACAATTCGACAAGTTCCCGGGCTATCGTGCCGTACGGGCTCTCCGACGGCATGCCCGCCTCGACCGAAACTCGATCGTTCTTTTTATGCCGGAACATGGGCTCCCCCTTTCCATCACTCCCCAGAAAATCGAATCATACGCAAATAATTCAATCCCGCCCGGCAAAAAGCAAGAGGCGAAATGCGACATATTGCGACAAAATATGGTTATAGGGCGGGCCGGGGCCCGAAAAGTCAATTTCTTCTTGAGCAAACCCGGCTTTTTGGGTAGAATAACCCTTCCGTTCTTCCGAGAATCCCAGGAGGCTCGAGGATGAAAGACTATTCCGTCGACAAAATCAGAAATATCGCCTTCGTCGGGCATGGCTCGTCCGGGAAGACCTCGCTCGCGGCCTCGATCCTCTTCGACACCGGGGCGACCAGCCGCTTGACCAAGGTCGACAAGGGCAACACCGTCACCGACTACGACCCCGATGAGATCGAGCGCAAGATCTCGATCAACGCCGCCCCCTGCTTCTGCGAATGGCAGGACCACAAGATCAATATCATCGACACGCCCGGCTATAGCAACTTCCTTTGGGACACCCGGGCCGCCTTGCGGGCCGTCGACGGCGCGGCTGTCTTCATCGACGCCGTGGCCGGCGTCGAGGTCGGGACGGAAAAGGTCTGGGAGATGCTCGAGGAGCGCGGGCTGCCCCGCGTCTTCGTCATCAACAAGATGGACCGCGAGAACGCCAGCTTCGCCCGGGCCCTCGAATCGGTCCGCGAGTTCTTCGGCCGCCAGGCCGTCCCCGTGGAGCTGCCGATCGGCGAGGAGAAGAACTTCTCCGGCGTCGTCGATATCGTCGAAAAAAAGGCCTACGTTTTCGAGAAGGACGAGAGCGGTAAGATGAGCGAGGGCCCCGTGCCCGCCAGCATGGCCGAGGAGGTCGACCAGCGGCACAAGGACCTCATCGAGATGGTCGCCGAGTCCGACGAGAAGCTCATGGAGAAGTATTTCGAGACGGGCGCGCTCGCTCCCGAGGAGTTCCGGGCCGGCCTCAAGAAGAGCATCCTCCACCACCAGATCTTCCCCGTCTTCGCCGCCTCGGGCCTGGCCAACATCGGCGCCCAGACGCTGCTCGACGGCCTCATCGCCTACCTGCCGTCGCCGGTCGACGTCGGCCCCGTCAAGGCCACGATCAAGGGCGAAGAGAAAAGCGTCCCGCCGTCGCCCGACGCCCCCTTCGCGGCCATCGTGTTCAAGACGATCTCCGATCCGTACACGGGACGCATTTCCCTGATGCGCGTCTTCTCGGGCCGGACCAACCCCGACGGCACGGTCACCAACGCCACCCGCGATACCGACGAGAAGTTCGGCGGACTCTTCTTCCTCCAGGGCAAGGAGCAGGTCGCGGCCGGGCAGGCCAAGGCGGGCGACATCGTGGCCACGGCCAAGCTCAAGGTCACCGCGACCGGCGACACGCTGAGCGCCAAGGGCTCGGGCATCGCCTTCGCGCCCATCGATTTCCCGCTGCCGTCGATCTCCTTCGCCATCGAGCCCAAGACGCGGGCCGACGAGGACCGCATCTCCCAGGCCACTCACCGCATCATCGAGGAGGACCCGACGGTCCGCATCGAGCGCGACCCGAACACCTCCCAGCTCCTCATCTCCGGCAACGGCGAGCTCCACGTCCGCATCATCACCGAGCGGCTGAAGAAGCGCTACAACGTCGACGTCGACCTCAAGCCGCCCAAGATCTCCTACCTCGAGACGATCAAGGGCCGGTCCGACGTCCAGGGCCGCCACAAGAAGCAGACCGGAGGCCGCGGCCAGTTCGGCGACGTCTGGATCAAATTCGAGCCCCTGGCGCGCGGCAAGGACTTCGAGTTCGATGACAAGATCTTTGGCGGGGCCATCCCGCGCAACTTCATCCCCTCGGTCGAGAAGGGCCTCCAGGAGGCCCGCAAGAAGGGGGTGCTCGCCGGCTACCCGACGGTCGACTTCAAGGCCATCCTCTACGACGGCTCCTACCACGATGTCGATTCGTCGGACATCGCCTTCAAGATCGCGGCCAACAAGGCCTATAAAAAAGGCATCCGCGAGGCCAAGCCGACGCTCCTCGAGCCGGTCATGAACGTCGAGATCTACACGCCCGAAGCCTACATGGGCGACATCATGGGCAATCTCAACGGCCGGCGCGGCAAGGTCCAGGGGATGGAGCCGAAGGGGACGATGCGCGTCCTCAAGGCCCAGGTCCCGATGTCGGAAATGCTCGACTTCGAGCCGACCCTGACCTCGATCACCGGCGGCCGCGGCTCCTTCCTGATGGAGTTCGACCACTACGAGGAAGCGCCCTCGCACATCCAGCTGAAGATCATCGCCGAGGCGGTCAAGGAAGGCCGGGTCCGGCCCGAAGAAGAAGACTGAGCCAGGGGGCTGGGCCCGCCGTCTGCGGGGAGCGAAGTCCCCGAAGCGACCATTAAAAGCGCGGCGGAGCGGCTCGGAGTCGCGCTTTTAAGAAATATCTTGGGAGAGCGGTCTTCCCGCCAAGTCCGCGCGTTGACAGGCCCGAAAGGCCGAAGGTATGATACGTGCGAATCCCCGGATGGAGGCCCCCATGAACCCCAAACGACACGCGATTCTTCTTGCCTTCGTCGCGATCTGCCTGGCCGGAGCCGTGGCCGCGGCGGCCCAGCCGCAGGCGATGCCCGGTGGCCAGGCGCAGACCCAGGCGGCGGCCAGCGCTCCCGCCGACAAACCCGATCTGAC
>JADGNU010000337.1 GCA_017883305.1 Candidatus Aminicenantota bacterium
AAGATTGACGCGGTAGTCGTTGGCGCTGTGGACGACCAGAAGAGGCGTCTTGAAGTTCTTGACGGACATGGACGGGGACCATTTCGTATATTGCTCCGGGCTCGTCCAGGGCGTGCCGTGATATTCCCATTCCGGGAACCAGAGCTCCTCGGTCGCCCCGTACATCGAGCGGAGGTCGAAGACCCCGTCGTGGGAGACGAGGCAATCGAAGAGGTCCGTGTGGCCTTCGAGCCAATCGATCATATAGCCGCCGTAGGACGCGCCCGCGGCGCCGAGCTTGTCCGGGTCGATGAACGGATAGGCGCCGCGGAGGTAGGCGACGGACTTGATAATGTCCTCGAAAGGCTTGCCGCCCCAGTCCCCGGTGATCGCGTCGGTAAAGGCCTGCCCGTAGCCGGTGCTGCCGTGGAAATTGACCATGGCCGTGACATAGCCGCCGGCCGCGAACATCTGGACGTTCCAGCGGTAGTGGAACTCGTCCCCGAAGGCGCCCTGGGGACCGCCGTGGATGAGCATGAGCAGGGGATACTTCTTCGAAGGATCGAAGGCCGGGGGCTTGACGAGGTAGCCGTGGATCTTGTCGCCGCCGGCGCCGTCGAACCAGAACTCCTCGGCCGGGTTCATGTCCAGGCGCGCCAGGATCCCGGCATTGATCTTCGTGATCTGGGCGAGGGCTTTGGTCTTGAGATTGCAGGACCAGATGTCATAGGGACGGTCGATCGCCTGCTTCAGGAAATAGAGTGTCCCTCCATCCGGGGAGAGGGCCAGGGACGTCAGGAAGTGGCCGTCGAGGACGCGGTCGATCTTCTTTGTGGCCAAGGCCACCTTGAAGACCGCTGTCCGGCCTTTGTCTTGGGCGTCGAAATAGATCGATGCGCTCCCTGGCGCCCAGAGAAGGTCCTCGACGGAGTAATCCAGCGGCTCGGTCAGGTTGACCGTGGTCCCGGACTTGCGGTCGAAGAGCATCAGCGACTGCTTGTCCGCCTCGAAGCCCGGCCGGGCCATGGCCAGATAGGCGATGTAGCGGCCGTCGGGAGAGTAGCGGGGGGAGTGGTCGTTGGCTTTGCTCGTGGTCAGCTTCTTCGCCTCCCCTCCGCCCGTCCCGGTCAGGAAGATGTCGTTATTCGTGCCGAGGCCGAGCCGGAATTCCGGATCCGTGTTGCGGACGAAGGCGATCTCCGACCCGTCGGGGGAGAAGACGTAATCCTGGGAACCCCCCAGGGCGATGGGCGGGACGTCGAAATCTCCGGTCGAGACATCGGCCGGGACACCGCCGGCCGCCGGGACGATGAAGAGATGGCTCCGCGTCCCGTCCCACCAAGTGTTCCAGTGCCTGAAGAGAAGGTGATCGTAGACCCGGCCTTTGACCTTGCTCGCCTCGAGCTCCTCCATCCGCTTCCGGTTGCTCTCGTCATCCTTGAGGTCGGGGAAGACGGAAGAGACGAAGGCGATGTGGGCGCCCGTCGGCGACCAGACGAGGCCCGAAGCGCCCGTCGAGATCCGGGTGAGCTGGACCGCCTCGCCGCCGTTCGGGTCGATCGTCCAGACCTGGGGGCCGCCGGAACGCGTCGAGATGAAGGCGATGGTCCGGCCGTCGGGCGACCAGCGGGGATTCATATCGGCGGCCGGGCTGGATGTCAGGCGCCGCGGCTCGCCGCCCCGCGAGGGTACGATCCAGATGTCGCTCAAGCCCCGATTGGCGGACTTGTCCATGACCGTGACGACGAAGGCGATCTTGGTCCCGTCGGGGGAAAGCTGCAGGTCGGTCACCCGCTGAATAGCGATGAAGTCGTCGAAGGCGATGGGCTTCTTCCCGGCGCTCTGGGCGGCCAGCCCGAGTGCCGTGTCCAGAAGGATTCCCAGAAGGACGATCAACGTCGTCCGGACGGTCTTGGTGGTCATGGCGTCTCCTTTCGCGGGGGTTCGCGGGGATTATAGCAAACTGGGAACATTTTCGCTTGCGCCCCGTATACCATTGAGAATAAACTGGCGTTCCTTATGAGCATCGAAGTCAAGGACCTGAGCTTTCGCTACGGCAAGATCGTCGCTCTCGGCGGCGTGACCATGAGCCTGGGCGAGGGGGCCGTGGGCCTGCTCGGGCCGAACGGGGCCGGCAAGAGCACTCTTCTCCGCATCCTTCTCGGGTTCCTCGTCCCGGAGCGCGGCGAGGGGAAGGTCCTCGATTACGACATCCGGCGCGAGCAGGCCATGATCCGCCGTTCGGTCGGCTACATGCCCGAGAGCGACTGTTTCGTCGCCGGCATGGACGCCGTGACGTTCACCTCCTATTTCGGCGAGCTCTCCGGCATGCCCCGGCAGGAGGCGATGAAGCGGGCCCACGAGGTCCTCTTCTATGTCGGGCTCGGCGAGGCCCGCTACCGGCTCCTCGACACGTACTCCGCGGGCATGAAGCAGCGCCTTAAGCTGGCCCAGGCCCTCGTCCACGACCCGAAGATCCTCTTTCTCGACGAGCCGACCTCGAACCTCGACCCGACCGGACGCACGGAAGTCCTCGAGCTCATCCGCGACATCTCGGTCCACAAATCGATCCAGGTCCTCCTGTCCTCGCACATCCTCGACGACATCGAATCGCTCTGCGAGACCGTCGTCATCCTCAAGCAGGGCAAGCTCGCGGCCGAAGGCCGGATGGCCGACCTTCGGGCCATCCACTACAGTCTTTACGAGCTCCGCATCAAAGGCGACGGCGCCGCGTTCCGCAAGGACCTCGAAGGCGCGGGCAGCCGCGTCGACGAGATGGAGGACGGGCTGATCAAGGTCTACATGCCCGAGGCGAGCG
>JADGNU010000357.1 GCA_017883305.1 Candidatus Aminicenantota bacterium
GGCTGGAACCTCGATTTCGAGAAGATCGGCTACGCGCCGAAGAAGCTCTCCGTCGAGATCTCGGAGAATAAGAAGAACCCCGACATCGAGATCGCCCTGGACAAGATCGAAGGCCTCGTCCTCACCGACGAGCTCAAGGACCTCCTGACCAAGGGCAACGACCTCTACGACAAGAACGATTATGCCGGGGCCCTCGCCGCCTACGAGGATATCCTGACCAAATACCCCGACGCCTACCCGGTCCACCTGAACGTCGGCAACTGCTACTTCGCCCAGGAGAAGTATGACCTGGCCGAGGCGAGCTACATGAAGGTCCTCGAAAAAGACCCCAAGAACATCAACGCCATCATCGCCATCGGCAACTGCTACGCCAACCGCGGCGACGTCGCCAAAGCCCAGGAGTGGTACGGCAAGATCGAGTTCGAGAAGATCGAGGACCCGACCGTGCTCTACAACCTGGGCACGACCTACTACAACAACGCCAAGTTCGAGGACGCCCTGAAGTTCTACCAGAAGGCCGTCGAGAAGCAGAAGGACTCGACCGACGCCCTCTATCAGCTCGGCCTGACCTATCTGAACCTCCAGAAGAACGCCGAGGCCATCGGCGCCTTCGAGGCCTACCTCAAAGTGGACGCCGACTCCGAACGCGCCGGCCAGGTCAAGGGCTTCCTCGACTACCTGAAGAAGAAATAGATGAAGTCATCTTCGCGTTCCCTCGCGGCGGTCCTGGTCGCCCTGGCCGCGGTGGCCGCGACGGGCCTGGCCGCGGCCAAGCCGAAGCTCGACCCCGTGAGCCAAGCCTTCTATCAGACCACCCGGCTGATCATGACCAAGGAGGAGACGAAGATCTTCCAACGGCTGCCGGACGCGGCGAGCCGCAAGGAGTTCATCGCCGACTTCTGGCTCAAGCGGGACCCCGATCCCGATACGCCGGACAACGAATACCGGAAGGAGTTCGAGGCCCGGGTCGACTACGTCAACAGGCGCTTCAACAAGGAAGGCGGCCCCGGCTACAACACGGACCGCGGCCGGGTCTGGATCCTCATCGGCCCGCCGGACAAGGCGGAGGAGTTTCCTCCCGACGCCGGGGGATCGGTCCGCGGCTTCGTCATCTGGTGGAGCTATTACCAGGACAAGATGGCCGTCGAGTTCACGGACCAGACAGGGACCGGCAAGTACCGGATCACCAACGTCGAGGGCGATTTCTTCGGAGCCATGGACCTGATGAAGCTCGGCCGCTACGTCCGGGCCGACGACGTCTTCAGCAAGAAGTTCGTCAAGTTCGAAACGGTCTACGACGCGGCGGCGGGCGAGATCGAAGTCCGGTTGCCGGCCAAGGGCCTGATGTTCCGGGAAAACGACGAGGGCCGCCTCCAGGTCGACCTGCGGTTCCTCATCTACATCTACCCCGACGAAGGCGCCAGCAAGGAGAGCTTCAGCGACGCGCGGTCGGTCGTTCTGACCGATGCCGAGCTCGAGGCCCGGAAGACCATCGATCTCCGGTTCGCTAAGCCGCTCGCGCCCGGGACGAGCTTCGTCGACGTCGTGGTCATGGGCAAGGAAGGCATGAAAGGCAAGATCCGTCAGATCTTCGAGATCAAGGTCCCCCGCAAATGAGATTCCGGACCTTCGGCGCTCTGATCGCGGCCGGCCTGCTTGCGGCGCTTCCCGCCGCCGGCCAGAAGGCCAACGTCAAGGACCTGGGCGCCAAGTACCAGGAGTGGCTCAACCTCGTCGCGTACCATATCCAGCCGGTCGAGAAGGACGTCTTCCTGAAGCTCGCGAACGACCGGGACCGGGATGTCTTCGTCGAGGCGTTCTGGAAACAGCGCGACCCGACGCCGGGCACGCCCGAGAACGAGTACAAGGAAGAGCTCCTCAAGCGCTTCAGGTACGTCAACGAGTTCTATGGGCGGGCGACGACGCGCGAGGGCTGGCGGACCGACATGGGCCGCATCCACATGATCCTCGGCCCGCCCGCGAGCGTCGAGCATTTCGAGGCGACGATCGGGCTCGTGCCTTGCTACTCCTGGAGCTATTACGGGGACACGCGCAAGGACCTGCCGCCCCAGTTCTATCTCCTCTTCTACCAGCGCGGCGGCGTCGGCGAGTTCAAGCTCTACGACCCGGTCTCCGACGGCCCGACCCGGCTGCTCCTCGACCAGAAGGACATCTCCGATCCCTTCGACTACAGCACCCTCTACGAGAAGATCAAAGAGCTGGCGCCGACCCTGGCCGAGATCGCCATCACCCGCATCCCCGGAGAATACAACTATGACCTGTCGCCGTCCCCTCGCAACGCCATCCTTCTCGCCGACATCCTCGAATCCCCCAAAAAGGACGTCAACGCGTCATACGCCACGCATTTCCTCCAGTACAAAGGCCTCGTATCGACCGAGTACCTGACGAACTACGTCGAGAGCTACACCCAGACGGCCCTCATCGAGGACCCGGTCACGGGCCTGCGCTTCCTTCACCTGTCCATGGTCCCGACGGACGTCAACGTCGACTTCTACGAGCCGAAAAGCGAGTTCTACTGCAACTACCAGGTCAACATCAGCCTCCGGAGCGGCAAGGCGATCATCTTCCAATACAGCCGCGAATTCCCCCTCTATTTCCCCGAAGACGCCTGGGATTCGGTCAAGGCCAGCGGACTGGCCATCGAGGAGTCCTTCCCTATCGCCGAGGGGACCTACGCCCTGAACGTCCTCCTGACGAACACGGTCGGCAAGCAGTTCAGCCTCCTCGAGGAGACCGTGGAGGTCCCGGCGGCTTCGTCGAAGCCGTCGATCGAGGGCCTGGTCCTGGGCTACAAGTACGAGACCTACCAGCGCGAGGTCCACATCCCGTTCAAGGTCCTGGACAAGAAGCTCGTCGTCGACCCCCGGAAGACGTTCGCCTCGACCGACGGCGTCGCCGTTCTGTTCGGCGTGCGTCATCCCGCCGACCCCCCCGCCCGCGGCGGCGAGGTCCGGATCGTGGCCCGGGGCCTGCGGCAGGTCAATCCGGTCCGCCGGACCTACACCGTCAAGCTGGACGCCCAATCTCCCGGCCCCCTCCTGAGCATCCCCTATATGATCCCGGCGGGCGACCTCGAGCCCGACTACTACGAGATCGCCGTCACCCTGGTCGGGGCGGACGGCCAGGTCCTCGACGAGAAGAAGGACATGGTGACCATCTCTCCGGCCAAGGCCGTCGGACACCCGATCGCCAAGGCCAAGGGCATTCCGCTGGCCAACGCGTTCCTGTTCCGCTACATGCTCGCCGAGCAGCTCGAAAAAACGGGCCGGCCCGAGGCGGCCCGGACCCTCTACGAAGAAGCCTACCAGTTGCGCCCGGAGTATCTGGACGGCGTCGTCCGCTATGCGAATTTCCTCAACAAGACCGGCGCTTACGACGACGCCTTGAAGATCGTCGAGGTCCTGCGCAAGGACGAGCGGCGGCAGTTCGTCCTCCACATGATCCGCGGCCAGGCTCTGTTCGGCCTGGCGAAATACGAGGAGGCCCTGGACGACTTGACCCAGGCCAACCGGATCTACAACAGCGAGACCGCGGTGCTGAACGGGCTCGGCCGGTGCTACGAGAAGCTGGGTCGGAGGGCGGAGGCCCTCGATGCCTTCAAGGCCTCTTTGAAGCTCAATCCTGACCAACCCGAGGTCAAAAAGATCGTCGAGGACCTCTCCAAATAGCCCGCCCGATATCCAACTAATTGAATAACATTCAAATAATTGAACCCTAAAGCCCCCAAAGCTCCAGGGCCCGCGCATCTAAGTATCTGTTTTTAAAGAGATTATTCTCTCTTCGCTCTCTTCATCTCTAGTGGCACGAGATTTGCTCAAGAAAGAACCAATAAGTGGGAATTTCTATGGGACTAAAGGCCATAATCTTCAGAACGACGGGAGGTGATAATGACCTAGGGCATTCCTATATCGGGAATGGGGGGAGTGGACGGCCACTCAAACTGAGGAGATGCACATTCGACAGGAGGTATCAATGAAGAAGTTTCTAGTCGTTCTGTCCCTGATGCTGTTGGCCGTCACGCTGACAGCCCAGGTCAGAACCGGAAACGTCTACGGGAAAATCACCGACACGGAAGGGAATCCCCTCCCCGGCGTCAGCGTCACCCTGAAGGGGTCACAGATGGCTCCTCTGACGACGGTCACCGGCGAGACGGGCATCTTTCGCTTCCCGGCCCTCGGCCCTGGAAGCGATTATGAGCTCTCGGCGGAGCTCACGGGCTTCAAGAAGGAATCCAAGACGGGCATCATCGTCACCCTGGGATCCAACGTCGAGATCAACCTGGCCCTCACGGTCGGGACCCTCGAAGAACAGGTGACGGTCATTGCTCAGACCCCCGTCGTCGACGTCAAGAAGACGACGGTCGGCCAGAACGTCAACAAGGAAATGATGCAGTCCCTGCCGACGGCCCGCGACCCGTGGGTCGTCATGCAGCTCGCGCCGTCCATCATGGTCGACCGCGAGAACGTCGGCGGCAACGAATCCGGCCAGCAGTCGGGCTTCGTGGCCAAGGGCGACGCGACCGGCGGCATGGGCCGTAACCAGGGCGCGAACAACCTCTGGACGGTCGACGGCGTCGACATCACCGACCCGGCGGCCCTCGGCGGCTCGGCGGGATATTACGACTTCGACATGTTCGAAGAGCTGAACGTAACCACGGGCGGCGCGGCCGATGTCTCGGTGCAAACCGGCGGCATCGCGCTGAACATGGTCACCCGCCGCGGCGGCAACAGGATGAGCCTGGCCGGCCGCTTCTATCTGACCGACAATTTCTTCCAGAGCGAAAACCTGACCGACGCCCTGCGGGCCCAGGGCGTCGCCCGGACCAACAAGATCCAGCAGATCAAGGACTTCGGCTTCAACGCCGGCGGCCCGATCCTCAAGGACAAGCTGTGGTGGTGGGGCTCTTACGGCGTCCAGGACATCTTCGTCTACACCATCACGGGAAACCAGGATAAGACCCTCCTCAACAACTACAACTTCAAGCTCAATGCCCAGATCATGGCCAACAACCGCTTCGAGGCCTTGATCAGCTCGGGCGCGAAGGAAAAGTTCGGCCGTGATTCCAAGCTGTCCATGCCCGAAGGCAACCATCAGACGGGCAAGTACCACTGGGGCAGCCCGGTCATCAAGCTGCAGGACGAGCACGTCTTCGGCAACAACCTGTACCTGTCGCTGAAGTACTCGTTCAACGACGCCGGGTTCGGCTGGCGGCCCGTCCCCGACGAGGGCGTCATCTACCCGATCACCTACGATGTGACCTCTCAGAAGTATGTGCCCTACGCCTCCGGCATGAACTCCAGCTGGGGTTCCTACGCAGTGGCCCGGCCGCGCAACAACGTCCAGTTGAACGCGAACTACTTCAACGACACGTTCCTCAACGTGTCCCACGAGATCAAGATCGGCGCCGAGTACTCGCACAAGGAGCAGACCTATCACACCGGCAACCTGCAGGGCTTTGACATCAACCGGAACTACAACAGCCTGCAGCTCGACGTCAACGCCGACGGCACCCGGCTCGCGTCCGAGAATGCCGGCTGGCAGCGCGTCGCCCTGTACCGCTCCAACGAAGGGGCGGACCTCGTCGACCAGTATGCCGGGTACATCCAGGACACGATCTCCAAGAACAATTTCACCCTGCTCCTCGGCCTGCGCTGGGACGCGCAGATCCCGGGCGCCGGAGCTTACACGCGGTCCACGGTTTACAAAGGCCAGACGGCCTGGGATAGCGTCTTCGCCCCGACAACCTCTGACACCCTGGCCGCCATCCTGCCCGGCTCCCAGATCAACGCCGTCAAGGGCGAAGATCAGATCGTCAACGGCGCCGCGCACGCCTATTCCTGGTCCACATGGTCGCCGCGCCTCGGCCTGACCTGGGACATCACCGGCGACGGCAAGACCGTGGCCAAGATGGCCCTGTCTCAGTACGGCGACGTCATGGGCGTCGGCTGGTGGGCCGCACAACCTCAGGGCACGGGCGGCGGTCTGCGCTACTGGTGGAACGACACGGTCGCTGGGGGCGGAAACGGCGACGGGAAGATGGATCTGACCGAGATGTTCTGGGCCTATTCGGGCCGGAACCCGGTCGCGGACCCGGCCAACCCCGGCCTGCCGTACCGCTATGTCCCCTATCAAGTGTTCAATGCGGACGGCACCCTTACGTCAGCGGCTACCGCCGCCCTGGCCGGCGGGTATGACAGCGACGCTTACGTGTCCGGCGGGTATTACAGCTTCGACTACTCCAATCCGACGAGCGTCGTCTACGGCGTCCAGAACGATTACTTCCTCAACCGCTCTTCTCAGGCATCCACGCGGACCCGCGAGGCCCTGCTGACCCTCGAACGGGAGATCCTGCCTGACCTGTCGGCGTCGATTACCGGCACCTACCGCCGGTACGACAAGTTCGACTACGGCATGACCTATTATCCGACCGAGCACGCCGATCAGTATCCCGACTACACCGGTCCCACGGTCATCGATCCGCGCACGCCTCCCGCGGGCGGCTGGTACGTCCAAGCCGGCACGATCCCCGCCACGTTCAACATCGGCGGCACGTTCAACGATGTGACCGGCCTGATGGAGGGCGGGACCACCTACAGCTCCGGCGATGCGGCCGGCCGGCCCTACTACCTGCCCGGACCGGATTGGCCCACGACCTCCACGAACTACGTGCTCTACCGGAAAGCCGACGCCTATAAGACCTACATGGGCGTCGACTTCGTCCTGAACAAGAGGCTCTCCAACAAGTGGTTCGCCAACGCCTCTTTCACGTGGCAGGACATGAGGAACTACTGGGGCAGCGACTTCTTCGATCCCACCAACCGGTGGGCCTTCGAAGGCAAGCCCTATGGCGACTGGGGCGGCGGCGCCTCCGGCAAGCTGGCCGTTCTCATGTACACCCGCTGGATGTTCAAGGTCAGCGGGCTCTACCAGCTTCCGTTGGGCTTCGACATCTCCGGGACCTTCAACGCCCGCGAAGGCTGGAAGATCCCCCACTATTTCTACATCGAAGACGACAACGCCCCGAACTACGC
This sequence comes from Candidatus Aminicenantota bacterium, assembly GCA_017883305.1. Taxonomy (GTDB): domain Bacteria; phylum Acidobacteriota; class Aminicenantia; order Aminicenantales; family Saccharicenantaceae; genus RBG-16-66-30. Next base: position 7,053 of record JADGNU010000357.1, read on the forward strand.
CGCCAGCAGCTGGGCCCTCATCTACACGCAGCAGTACCTCAAGGACTCCCTGCCCACATTCTGGAACGTCACGCTCCGGCTCGAGAAGAAGATCAACATCAGCACCGGCAAGCTCTACCTCATGGCTGACGTGTTCAACCTCTTCAACTCGGCCATCGCCAACAGAGCGTATGACGCCTACGCGGGCGACGCCTACTACAACACCCTTGGCCAGCAGTACGCCTCATGGACCAACCCCACCAACCGCACCCTGAACGAGATCCTGAATCCCCGCATCTGGAGATTCGGCGCCCGGTTCGAGTTCTAAGCGGCAGCAGAAGCAGAAACAGCAGCAGCACACAAAGCCCGCCCCGGCCCGGCCGGGGCGGGCTTTTCTTTTTCAGAAACGTCCTTATCTCCCTCGGGTTGACATCGCCTCCGGGCTCCATTAGTATGGGCCCCTCGGAGATCGGAAACCCAACCATGACCCTGCATTTATTCCCCAAGGACCAAAAGTTCTTCGACCTCTTCCGCGAGGACGCCGCCAACCTCAGGGAGGGCGCGCTGGCCCTCCAGGAGCTCGTCGATCACTACGAGGACGTCGGGAAGAAGTACGAGCGGATCAAGACGATCGAGCACCAGGGCGACAACATCACCCACGAGCTCTTCACCAAGCTCCGCGACACCTTCATCACCCCGCTCGAGCGGGAGGACATCCACGGCCTGGCCAGCGGCCTCGACGACGTCCTCGACTGCATCGAGGGCGTGGCCAGCCGGATGTGGACGTTCAAGCTGGCGAAGCCGACGCCCGAGGTCAAAAAGCTCGTCGACGTCATCGTCAAGGCCGTCGAACAGATCTTCGAGGCCGTCGGCCACCTCGAGAAGCTGGGGCACGTCCACGCCTTCTGTAAGCAGATCAATATCTTAGAGTACGAGGCAGACGTCATCTGCCGGGAGGCCATCGCCGACCTCTTCGAGAAGTCGGAGACGGCGGCGGAGTTTTTT
>JADGNU010000358.1 GCA_017883305.1 Candidatus Aminicenantota bacterium
GGCTCGAGGTCGCGGCCGACCGCTGCGAGGACGTGGCCAACGTCATCGAGGAGATCATCCTCAAGGCCAACTGAGTTTCATGCCCAGCGCCGGTTTCCTCTTCGTCGTCTTCATCATCCTGGTCGCGTTGGCCTTCGATTTCACGAACGGCATGCACGACGCGGCCAACTCCATCGCCACCGTCGTCTCGACCCGGGTCCTGTCGCCGCGCCAGGCCGTCCTCTGGGCCGCCTTCTTCAATTTCGTCGCCTTCCTCATCTTCGGGACGGGCGTCGCCCATACGATCGGCGCCGGGATGATCGACATCTCGATCGTCACCCCCCAGGTCATCTTCGCCGCCCTCATCGGGGCCATCGGCTGGAACGTCTTCACCTGGCTCATGGGCCTGCCGACGAGCTCGTCCCACGCCCTCATCGGAGGTTACGCCGGGGCGGCCATCGTCAAGGCGGGGCCGGGGGTGATCATCGCGCACGGCTGGGTCAAAACGATCCTGTTCATCTTCATCGCCCCGGTCCTCGGCATGGTCCTCGGCGTCCTGTTCATCACGGTCACAACCTGGATCGTCCACAAGGGGAAC
>JADGNU010000338.1 GCA_017883305.1 Candidatus Aminicenantota bacterium
AGAAATTCCGGGATATGGTCCCGATCGACGACCACATTTCCGTGCTCCTCGGATTCCTGAGGGATACCGGCGGCGTCGATTTCTATTCCATACGCACATATGCTCCCCCCCGCCCGGACGAGACCGTGGCCATCATCAAGGACCGGATCCTGGGGAATTGGTGGGGCATCACGTTCCGTTTCGGCGAAACCCCGGCGATGCTCGTCGCCGCCCTCGGGATGGATCCCGCCCGTACCCCCGTCGGCATCTCCGAGCGCCCGTTAAGCGAAAAGGAAGCGATCGACGAGATCCGGACCCTGATGGCCGGCCTTCACAAGAAGGACTGGTTCTCGGGGACCGTGCTGATCGCCAAGGGCGCCGACGTTCTCCTGACGGATTTTGCGGGGGAGGCCAGCAAGGCCTTTCATGTCCCCAATAATATTGACACCAAGTTCAACCTGGGCTCGATGAACAAGATGTTCACGGCCACGGCCGTGGCCCGCCTCGTCGAAGCCGGGAAGCTCTCCTTCGATGATCCGATCAGCAAGTATATCGACGAGACCTGGCTGCCCAAGGCCGTCACCAATACCATCACCATCCGCCACCTCATCACCCATACCTCCGGCCTGGGTAGCTATTTCAACGAAACCTACGACAAGAGCTCGCGGGCCCTCTTCCGCAGGCTCGACGATTACAAACCTCTCATCAAGGACGATAAACCCGCCTTCACGCCGGGGACCCGCTTCCAGTACAGCAACACCGGCCTCTTCCTCCTTGGGGTCGTCATCGAGAAGGTCACGGGCGAGGACTATTTTGACCACATCCGCAAGGCGATCTATACGCCCGCTGGGATGACGAACTCCGACAGCTACGAGATGGACTACCCCGTCGAGAACCTGGCCATCGGCTACAGCCCCGACTGGCAGAGCCCTTACAAGTGGCAGAACAACCTCTATAAGCATGTCATCAAGGGCGGCCCGGCCGGGGGCGGCTTCTCGACGGTCAAGGACCTCCACAGGTTCGCCTTGGCCCTCCTCTCCGGGAAGCTCGTTTCGCCAAAGATGAGAGAGCTGATGTGGACGGATTTCAAAGGCGCAGATTACGGCTATGGGTTCGGGATCTCCCAGGGGCCGGGCGGGAAGATTGTCGGCCACAGCGGCGGCTTTTCAGGCATCAATTCGCAACTCGATATCTACGTCGATTCGGGTACCATCGTCGCCGTGATGTCGAACATCGACAACGGGGCCAGCCCGCTGGCGGTCAAGATCGGGCAGATCCTGGCCCGCGTGAAGGCCCGATGAGGAGCCCGTCCGTTTTTTGAGTTTTAGGATCATCTTCGCGAGTTTGAGGAGGTTCAAAATGTCCAAAGCTCTCCGTCTGGTACTGATCGTCACCGCGATCCTCATCCTCTTATTCACGGCGCTTTTGGCCCAGGAAACCCAGGCGCCGACGCTCGATGCCGCCAAGAAGCAGGCCATCGTCGACGAGATCGCGACGCTCTTCAACAAGAACTACATCTTCCCTGAGACGGCCCTGAAGGTCGAGGAAGCTCTCCGGGCCAAGCTCGCCGCCGGCGGGTTCGACCAGTTCGCCGTCGCCACGGATTTCGCCCGGGCCGTTGCCGCGGTCATCCTCGATGTCAGCAAGGACCGCCATACCGGCTTCGCCTATAACCCCGAGACCGCCGGGAATCTCAGGCGCCTCGACAGCCGCAGTGAGGACGAGGTGAAGAGGGAGCGCGAGCGTGAACGCCTCCTCCACGAGCGAGAGAACTTCGGCTTCCGCAAGGTTGAACGTCTGGCCGGCAACATCGGCTATCTCGATTTCCGCGTCTTCGATTCTCCCGATCTCGGCGGTCCCACGGCCATCGCCGCCTTGAACTTCCTGGCCCACTGCGACGCGGTCATCGTCGATCTGCGCCAGAACGGCGGCGGGGACACGGCCGGGATCCAGCTCATCTGCTCCTACTTCTTCGACCAGCCCGTCCACCTCAACGATATCTACATCCGGTCCACGGACCAGACGGAGAATTATTGGACCCTGCCTTATGTCCCCGGCCCGAAGCCTTCCGGGGCCGACCTCTACATCCTGACGAGCGCCCGCACCTTTTCAGGGGCGGAGGAGTTCTCCTACAACATGCAAAACCTGAAGAGGGGAACCGTGATCGGGGAGACGACAGGCGGCGGCGCCCACCCGACGGACATGAAGATCGTCCAGAACGACTACGTCCTCCGCGTGCCCTTCGCCCGGGCCATCAACCCGGTCTCAAAGACGAACTGGGAGGGGACAGGCGTCAAGCCCGATGTCGCCGTCCCGGCCGCCGAGGCCTTCGACCGCGCTTATGCTATGGCCGTCGAGAAGCTTGCCGGCAAAGCGACCGACCCCGACCGGAAAGCCGAGTATGAGTGGATCCTCGCCGGGGAGAAGGCCAAGCAGAACCCGCCCCGTGTCGATGCGAAGACCCTGAAGACCTACGCCGGCGAGTATGGCGAACGCAAGGTCCTGTTCGAGAACGGCGCGCTCTTCTACCAGCGGACCGGCCCGAAATACCGGCTCGTGCCGATGACCCCGACCCTCTTTGCCCTCGACGGGCTCGACAATTTCCGGGTCGAGTTCGTGATCAAGGACGGGAAGGCCGTGGAGCTCATCGGCCTCTACGACGACGGCGAGCGGCAGCCCTCGCCGCGGACAAAATGATCGTGTCTTGGAGGAGCCGCTAGGTCCGGCTTCGTTCGCAGAGCACGAGGCCGACGAAGACCATTGCGGCCATGGCCGAGACGAGCGCGCTGTAGCGATGGAACTCGAACATGAACCTC
>JADGNU010000339.1 GCA_017883305.1 Candidatus Aminicenantota bacterium
CGCAGCCCCGGCTTCCAGCTTTAGGCGGCCGTTTTATTTCTTCGGGCCGGATTCCTCCGCGCGGCCATGTTCGACGAGCCGGAGCGAAGCGTCCTTGACGAGCCCGATGCCGGGGGCGTAGAGCTTGTATTCTTTCGCCCCGCTCTCGAGGGGGCTCGTCTCCGCGACCCGCAGGCAGCCCTTGAATTCCCTCGCCGGCGTCTTGAGCGACGCGTCGAGCGAAATGATCTCGGACCGGTCCATGGCGACGCCGGGCGCGATCTCCTGGTAGAACCGCGCCTGGATTTCCGGGCGGCCCGGGATCATCAATCCAAAGCGAGCCCCGTCTTTGCCCGATTCCCAGGCTCCCTCGTGGCCGACGACCTTGCCGTCCCTATAGATGTCGACCTCTTCGCCGAAGTAATAAACGCCCTGATCGGCCGTGTTGAAGGCGAAGAAGTTCCGAGAGACCTCGGCCAGCCGGCCGCCTTTCGATTCCCGTTCTTCGACGACCCGCGTCTCGACGCCATCGACGAGGCGCGTCTCTTCAAGGACGGTGATGACCAGCGTCACTCGGCGCAGGCCCTCCCGGCCCTCGAGCTTCAGCCGATAGCCCGGTTCGAGCCGGAAAAAAGTGTTCGAGCCGGCGGAGACGAAATCCTTCTTATCGACGGCAAAGGTGTCGACCCAGCCCTTCTGGGCGAAGGTTTGGCCGGACGCCATGGACCGGCCGGCGACGAGGGCCACCAGGACCAGGGCCAACGGGAGAAAGCGAAGAACATTTTTCATGAATGTCCTCCAGAGACCCTATTTCGCCGGAACGAGAACGATCTTCTCCAGGTTCATGGCGTGGTTGTTGGTGATGGACGTGATCTTGACCCTGAGCGCGTGCCCGCCCGCCGCGAGCGAGACCTTTCCGACGGGGAAGGTCGCCGGAAAATAGACGCTCGGGGAAGACTCCGTCCGGGCGGCGAGCTTCTGGCCGTCGACCTCGACCTCGTAACCGGCCTGGCCGCCCCACATGCTGGCATAGGAGGCCCGGACCTCGTACGTTCCGGCCTTGTCCGTCGTGAAGGCCCATTCGGGGTAGTCGTTGACGTTTTGCCAGTTGGCCAGCATGGTCGTCCTATAGAAATAGTCGAGGTAGGCGCGCTGCCCCATATCCGACTGAATGTCGGCCAGATAGACCGGGAGGTCGATCCGGCCGTCCTTGCCGGCGCCGACCATCCAAGGTTCGATGACCGGCAGGCCGTCGAGCTCGAGGGCGACGACCGTGGCGTCGGGATCGGCCGCCCGGGCGGGCAGGGTCACGACGACGTCCTTGGCCACGCGGCGGACGGCGAGGCTCTTGGCCCTGTCGGCCAGTAGATATGCCTTCTTGACCTTGTTCGTGAGCCCCGGCAGGACGATCTTCGCGTCCTGAGGCCAGCCCATGATGTGGATGTAGAGGGTCGTGCCCTTGACCGTCGCCCGGCCGAAGAACGGCAGCCGCTCGAACGGGCTGGCCGCGGTGCCGTAGATGGCTTCGCCGTTCGTCCGGAGCCATTCGCCGATGCGGCGCAGCCTGGCCGCGAAATCGGCCTGGATGCGGCCGTCGGGCTGGGGGCCGACGTTGAGGAGAAGGTTGCCGCCCTTGCTGACGATCTCGACGAGCTGGCGGATGAGCTGGCTGGCGCTGTGGAATTCCGTTTCATAACGGTTGTAGCCCCAGCCGTTCCAGCCCATGGTGTAGCAGGCCTCCCAGAGGCGGGGTGTCCCGTCCGGGTTGCGGATGCCCGTCGCCGGGACGTAGTTCTCGGGGGTCCCGAAATCGCCGTAGCCCGGCTCCCGCTTGAACAGCCGGTCGTTGATCAGGAGCCCCGGCTTCATCGCCAGCAGCATCCTGCCGATGGCGAGGGCCCGCTGCTCTTCGTTCGAATGCTCCCATTCGCCGTCGAACCACATCACGGCCGGGTCGTATTTCGTCAGCAGCTCCTTGATCTGGTTTGTGGCGAAGTCCATATAGCGGCCGAAATCGGCGCCCTTCGTCGTCCGGTCCTTCTCCCAGTCGCGGCGCGGCAGGTAGTCGGGATGGTGCCAATCCATGATCGAATAGTAAAACCCGAGAGGAATGCCGGCCTTCTTCATCGAGGCCGAGAGCGGGCCGAGGATGTCCTTCCCGTATTTCGCGTGCATGACGTCGTAGTCGGTGTAGGCGCTGTCGAAGATGGCGAAGCCGTCATGGTGTTTCGAAGTGATGACGACATACTTCACCCCGGCTTCCTTGGCCAAGGCGGCCCATTCGTCCGGGTTGAAGCCCGTCGGGTTGAAATTGTCGGCGTAGTACTGGTACTCCTTGAGCGGGATCTGGAGGATCTGGCGGGCCCACTCCTCGCGCCCGATCATGGAATAGACGCCCCAGTGGATGAACAGGCCGAACTTGGCCTCGCGGAACCACTGCAGGCGATCGGGCGCTTGGGACTGCGCCGGCCCGGAGGACGGTGCGGCGCTTGCGGCGAGGCCCAAGACGAGAAGACATACGGTGACGGCTGCGAGCTTCCGGGTTTTCATGTTTCGACCTCTTCTCTTCGACGCATGGCCCAAGGTTATCCCCGTCGTCCGAGGCTGTCAATGCGGCGAAAGATCCGCTGACGCCGTCTTACTTGAGAGCCATCAGGACGATTCCCCCTAAACCGGCCAGGATGCCCAAATAGCCCAGAGGCTTGATCTTCTCCCGGAAATAGAAGACCGACAGCAAGACCGCGGCCAGGATGGGCCCGGCCGTGGAGACAGGGAAGACGACGGGCTCCCGCAGCTTGGCCAGGGCTCGCAGCGTG
>JADGNU010000011.1 GCA_017883305.1 Candidatus Aminicenantota bacterium
GTCACGGAGATAGACGGCCGCCTTGACGGGAAAGTAGAGCGCGTTGAAGCGCAAGGTCCGTCCCGTCCGGGAATCGCCGTAGACGATCGTCGGCCTGTAAACGTTGAGCCGGAGGCCCTGCTGCGCGCAGACATCCCGGGCCATGATCTCGCCGTGCGCCTTGGTCTCTTCGTAGACGTTCGTGAACGGGCCCTCTTTGACCCAGTCCTCCGGGCAGGGACCGGTCCGACGGCCGGCGACATAAGCGGTGCTGACGTGATGGAAGAAGGCGCAGCCGCCGCGGACGGCGAAATCGAGGACGTTCCTGAGTCCGTCGACATTGACCGCTTCGACCTCGGCCCGCTTGCGCTCGGCGAAGGAGGTGTTCGAAGCGCAGTGGACGATCTCGTCGATCCCGTCCAGGGCCCCGGAGCTGCCGGACGCTTCCGCGGCCAGGCCCGGGCGGCCGATGTCGCCTTCGACGACCTCGAGGCTCCGGCGGGGTCCTTCCTCGAGACCGAACCAGTCCATGAGGCGCGCGATCCGGGCCCCGGCCGACAGGCCTTTCCCCGGCCGGACGAGCGCCACGACCGGGAAGCCGGACCTAAGCAAGGCGACGGCGATGTGGCTGCCGAGGAATCCGGCCCCGCCGGTGAGCAGGATCCGGCTCGAGTGCGCCGCCCTCTTCTCCCGGAGCCTGTCCGTCCCGATCCTCATGCCCAGCCGCCCTTTATTCGCTTCCGTCCGGAGTAGATCGTGGCGATCCCCAGGGACAGGGGCCGCACGGCAAGCTCGGTGAACCCGGCCCGTTCGAGCCGGCCGGTCACCTCCGCCGGCGGATCGAAGACGCGGATGGACTCGGCGAGATAGCGGAACGGAGCGTCCGTCCCGGTGATGAGCCGGGCGGCCGGGAGCATGAGCCGGAAGGAGTAGAACGCATAAAGGGACCTCAGCCAGCGACGCCGCGGCAGCGTGAACTCGAGGACGGAGAGATGCCCGCCGGGCTTGAGGACGCGGGCCATCTCGCGGAGTCCCCGATCGAGGTCGACGAGATTGCGCAGGCCGAATCCGACCGAGACCGCGTCGAACGAAGCGTCGGGAAAAGGAAGGGATTCCGCGTCGCCCTGGACGAAGGCGATGGCCCCCCCGTTCCGGATTCGGCCGGCCTTCCTGCGGCCGGCCGTCATCATGGGCCGGTTGAAATCGCATACGACCGCCCGTCCCGACGCCCCGAGGCGGCGGGCGGCGCGCACGGCCAGATCGGCGGTCCCTCCGCAGATGTCGAGGAGCCGGTCGCCGGGCTCGAGCCCCAGGCGCCGGACGGTCGCGCGCTTCCAAAGAAAGTGAAGGCCCAGGCTGAGCACGGCGTCGGCCCGGTCATAGGTCGCGGCAATGGGAGTGAACTGGTCATGGACGAGCCGCTTTTTTTCTTTGGTGCCGACCGCTTGGTAACCGAAGCTGACCTTGTCCTCAGGCATCTCGTTCATCCGGATCGCGAATTTTTTCCACTATAACAGATAGGCCGGGGAACTCCAAAGCAGGCGCCGACCCCGTTGCTCTCGCGGGTCGAAGCGCATAAAATAGTCCCGGAGTTTCCGATATGAGCCGCTATGCCGTCGGGATCGACCTGGGCGGGACCAAGGTCGAAGCCTGCCTCGTCGACGAAACGCGGACGATCCTGGCCCGCAAGCGCCGGCCTTCCGAGCCCGGCCTCGGCCGCGAGAAGGTCGTGGGGAACATCCTCGAGCTCGTCGCCGATACCGCGGCCGGGGCCCGCTATGAAGCCGTGGGCATGGGCACGCCGGGGACCTACAGCGCCGCCGACGACATCATGTACGGCGCCCCCCATACGCCGCTCTACGAACAGCCGGGGCTCGTCAGCCTCCTCCGGTCGAAGCTCCCCGTCCCGCTCATCGTCGAGAACGATGCCAACTGCCTGGCCCTGGCCGAGTTCTTCGCCCAGTGCCACGGACGCTTCTCGACGGTCATGGCCGTCATCCTGGGCACGGGCATGGGCTCGGGGCTTGTCCTCGGGAACAGGCTCCATCGCGGGCCGCACGGCAACGCCGGCGAGATCGGCCACACGTCGATCGCCATCGAGGGACGGCTTTGCGAATGCGGGCGGAGAGGCTGCGGCGAGGCCTATCTTTCCGGGCCGAGCCTCAGCCGCCGCTACGCCGAGCTCGCCGGAGAGACCCTGACGCCGGACAAGATCTTCGCCCGGTCGGAAGCGGGCGAGCCGGCCGCCCGGCGGGTCTTCGAGGACTCCTGCCGGATCATGGGCGAGCTCTTCGCGAACTGCGTCAACGCCCTCGACCTCGAGGCCATCATCCTCGGCGGCGGCGTCTCGAACATCCCGATCTGGTACGAGTGCGTCCCGCCGATTGTGAATGAGGCCCTCTTCGGCGTCCCCGGACGGGCGATCCCCATCCTGAAAGCGGTATTGGGCGATTCGGCGGGTGTGCTTGGCGCGGCCTATCTGGCCCTTCGCGAGATGGGCTTGATGGAATTCTAGTCTTGGTATTTCCCCATGATGTAGTTCTCGAGGTTCACGATCGCCACCTTCTGGTCGGTCATGATGGCCTTGACCACATCTCCGATGGAGACGACGCCGTCGAGCTTGCCGTCCTTGCACACGGGCAGGTGCCGGAAGTGCTTGTCCGTCATCAGGGCCATGCATTCCTCGGCCGTCGTCTCCATGTGGACCCCGTAGACTTCCCGAGTCATGATGTCCCGGACGGGCGTGTCCTGGGACTGGCGGCCCATGAGGATGATCTTCCGGGCATAGTCGCGCTCGGACAGGATGCCGACGATCTCCTCGTCCTTGTCGACGACGATGAGGGCGCCGATCCCTTTTTTGGCCATGAGCTCGAGCGCCTCGAAGACCTTGGCGTCGGGCCCGATCGTCCAGGCTGTGTGACCTTTCTGGTCGAGCATGTCCTTGACAATAATCATGGGATTTCCTCCTTCAAAGGAATGAACGAACTGTGGCTATTATAGAGGGATTGCCGCCGCTAGTCTATGAGCAGGAAGGCGTAGCGATTCATCTCCTGGTCGTAATCGGACAGGACCTCGATCGGGTAGCCGATCTTCCGGACCGTGGTGTAGACGTCGATCCCCAAAGCATCGGCGGTCGGCCGGGCCAGCTTCGGTTCCTTGCAGGCCGACCGGCTGGCCGCGCATTCGAGGCAGATATTGCAGCTGTCGAAAAAGATCAGGAAGGCCTTGAAGAACCCCTGCTTGAACAGCTCCTGCTCGAGCTTGAGGAGTTCGAGGTCGAGCTTGCGCCCCCACGCGTGGCGGTCTTCGGGCCGGTCGACCTTCTTGGGAAAGTGGAACACGGCGGCCCGCCGGTACTCCCGGAGAAAACGGGCGCACTCGGCGACCGGGGGGACGTTCGGCGGGCAGGCGGCGTTCCGGCCATACTCCACGCAGCCGTAGCGGCACTTCATCCGGACCCACTCGCCGGTGACGATGTCGGCAGGGTCGATCCAGCGCACGTCGGTGAAGCCGCGCTCCGCGAACAGGTGCTGGAGCTCCTTAGCTCCCGTACGGCCCTGCCGCGGTTTTCGCGAGGCCGCCTTTTCTCTGATCGCTCTCTTCTGGGGCATCTTACGACCTCCTCGCCGGGCCGCCGGCTGCTTGGACCGGTTTATAGCACCGGCGTCCGTCCGCTGTCAACGCGCCCCGGGGCGGGACCTGGATCTGCCGATCGAGCAGGTGCGAGAATTCCGGGGGGGGCGGGTCTACCGGCGCGAAGCGACCTCGGCTATAATCTGCTTATGACCGCCTCCTCCCGCCTGGCCGTCGTTCTCGTCCGGCCCGACAGTCCGGAGAATATCGGCCTGGCCGCGCGCGGCATGGCCAACACGGGCTTCACCGACCTGCGCATCGTCGGACTCGACAGGCTCGAGCCCCCCGCGTGGCGCACGGCCATCCACGCCGAAGCCATCATCGAAGGGGTGCGGTTCTTTCCCTCGCTCGGCGAGGCCGTGTCCGACCGCGACCTCGTCCTGGGCTCGACGGCCCGCATCCGCCACGACTTCCCCCTGGTTTCGCTGGCCGAGGCGGTCGCCCGGATCGCAGAATACGCCCCGGCGGCCCGCGTCGGGCTCGTCTTCGGCAACGAGCGCACGGGACTGACCCAGGAGGAGCTGGGCCTGGCCAACGTCCGCTTCCATATTCCCCAGGCCGCGCGGCAGCCCTCCTACAACCTCGGCGTCGCCGTCACCCTGGCCCTTCACGCCGTCGCTTTTCGCGAGGGCCCGCCTCCGTCCCTGCGCCGGGACCTGCCCCTCGACCATGCCGCGCAGGCCGAAGCCGGCCGCCGCTTCGCCGATATGCTCGACAGCCTGGGCTTCATGCACGACACCAACCGGGCCTTCATCGTCGAAAAGGTCCGGGACATCTTTTTCCGCATGGCCCTGACGGCCAAGGACAGGGACGTCATCCTGGCCATGTTCCGCAAGTCCCTGGAAGGCCCGCGAGAGCGGAGGCCGGGCTCGAAAAGCAAAGGAAAGGAGCTGCCATGAACCCGAAAGAGCTGAAGGTCGTCTTCGCCGGAAACTACAGGGTCGACGTCGAATACAAGGGCTTCACCGTCAAGACCGACCAGCCCGTCCGCGAGGGGGGCGATGGGACGGCCCCGTCCCCCTTCGATGTCTTCCTTGTCTCCCTCGCCGCCTGTGCCGGGTATTATGCCCTGGCCTTCTGCAAGGAGCGCAAGATCCCCACGGAAGGTCTCGGCGTGATCATGACCACCGAACGGGGCGAGGTTTCCAAGATGGTCGACAAGATCTCCATCGCCGTCACTCCGCCCGCCGGGTTCCCCGAGAAATACCGGGACGCGCTGGTCAAATCGGTCGACCACTGCACGGTCAAGGCCCACATCCTGCGTCCGCCTCGGTTCGAGGTCGTCCTCCGGCCCTAGCGGGCGGGGACGTCACGGCGTCTGGGGCAGCCAGAGGTAATAGAAGCCGGTCTTCAGGGCGCTCCGCATCGACTCGAAAACCTTCGCCTCGAGCGGCGAGAAATTCCCGAGCTGGTCGGCGTAGATGTTCGTTTTTGTCTTCGGGAAATAGGTGTAGGACACGAGCTTGGCGGCCTTGAGCGAAGCGAGCTTCCGGGCCTTGCCGAAGGCGTCATCGAAGTAGCCGATGGCGTCGATCAATCCGAGCTTCAGCGCTTGCGGGGCCGTGTAGACGCGGCCGTCGGCGACCGTCCGGAGGCTCTCGGCCGCGATCTTGCCTTTGCGGCCTTTGGCCACGACCGCGAGGAAGCCCTCGTAATATTCATCGATGATGCCCTGGAACATCTTCTTCTCATCCTCCGTCATGTCCCGGAACGGGGAGCCCGAGTCCTTGGCCGGGCCGGATTTGATGATGTTGACCTTGACCCCGACCTTGCTCATCAGCGATTCGATGCTGGGGAAGATGGAGATGACGCCGATCGACCCGGTCAGGGTCGAGGGATGGGCGACGATGACATCGCAGGCCGAGGCGATGTAGTAGCCGCCCGAAGCGGCGACGCTCATCATCAGCCCGACGACGGGCAGGCCCGTCCGCTCCTTGAAGCGGAGGATCTCGTGGTAGATGATGTCGCTCGCGGTCACTTCACCGCCCGGCGTGTCGAGCCGGAGGATGACCGCCTTGACCCGGGGGTCGGCGGCGGCCCGCTCGAGGCGCTCGAAGACCTGCGCCACGACGCTTTTCTCGCGGGACAGGAACCCCGTTTCGAGGGCGGACGAGATCGTCCCGTCGATGTCGATCACCAGGACCTTTTCCCGCGCGGCGCTCGGCGCCAGGACGACCTCCTGGAGCTTGTCCTCGCCGAGCAGGTCGAGCCGGATCTGCGGCGAGCAGGCGGTCAGCGCCGCCGCAACCAATACCACGAACACAACTCTCTTGGCGGTCATGGGGGCCTCCTCAGGCGGAATGCTTGGCGAAGTGCTTCCCGGCGCGGCGCGTGGCCGGGGTGACCATCCGGATGGCTTGCGGCAGGATGCGGAAGTCGAGACGGTCCCGGTTGCCCAGGAACTCGCCGTTGAACTGCATCGGCAGGTCCCTGCCGTTGATGACGACCCGCCGGGCCTTGTAGTGCCGCAGGCGGCTCTGGTAGATGCCGAAGTAGATGAACGGAAAGAGGAGGGAGTACTTGAGCGGTCCCATCTCGAACAGGGTGACGTCGAGGTACCCGTCGTCGACGACGGCCTTCGGCGCGATGTACCAGCTGTAGCCGAAATAGTTCGTCTTGGCGACGAGACAGTCGAAGAAGTGCGACGTGACGATCTTCTTCTCGAAGCGGCCGGACTTGTCGTAGCCGTCGTAGAGCTCGAGGGTCTTTTCATCCCTGGGCGTATCGAACAGGCGCCGCCCGGCCAGGATGTGGCCCCAGATCCCTCCGACCTTGCCGCGGAGCTTTTCCCCGGTTACGAGGGCCGTGGCCCCGATACTGGCGAACGCGGCGATGCGGCCCTCGACTTCCATGAGGTCGATCGGCCGCGCGACGCCCTCGGACAGCCGGTCGATGGCCCGGAGGGGATTCTTGGGGATGTCGAAGGCCTTGCGGAAGGCGTTGCCGCTGCCGAAGGGGATGACGGTGAAGAGGACCTCGCCCTGCTTGCCGGCGTCGAAGATCCCCTGGAGCGTGTCGGCGATCGTGCCGTCCCCGCCCATGGCCACGATGACGTCGGCGCTTTGCGAGGCCAAGATGGCCTTTTCCACCGTCGTCTTCATGTCGCCGAGGTGGTCGTAGATATCGCCAGGGAGCTTCTTCTGGAGATAGGCGCGGAGGAACTTCCGCCTCATCCATTTGGAATTGGCCGCCCGGGGATTGATCAGGCAGGCGGTTTTGAGGTCCTTGATCGCTTTGGCCATGGTTCCGGTCCCTCATTGTATCGCATGTCCGGGGGGGCGTCAAAACGCGTGGTCAAAACGCGTGGTTGAACAGTTCCGGGCCTTTGGTTAGAATGACCGGCGGAGCTCCGATGAGACCCTTGGAAAAGACGATCGCCATCCGGGACAGGCGCTTCCTTCTGCGCGTCGAGACCTCAAACGAATCCCCGGATTACCGGAAATATGAGGACCTGCGCGAGGAGATCTGGGGCTATCCCGACGACCACATGTCCAGCACCCGGAACATGATGTGCGAGAACGTCTTCCATGAAGGGGGCAGCCTCTTCATCGGGGCCTTCGCCGAATCGGAGGCCGGCGGCTTCGAGATCGACGGGCCTCACCTCGTCGGCTTCTGCTATGGTTTCGTCGGGGTCCGCGACAAGGCGATCGGCTTTCGCGACCCGAGGAATCTCCGCTTCTATGCCCAGTACGCCGGGGTCCGGACGGCCTTCCAGAGCTACGGGCTCGGCATCCTGCTCAAGGAGTACCAGCGCGAGATGGTCCTCGACCTCCTCGGCGTCTCGACCATCATCTGCACCTACGACCCGCTCACCGGCGTCAACGCCCACCGCAACGTCCATCATTTCGGCATGGGCGTCCTCGAGTACCGCGTGGCGACTTACGGGGAGTACGGCGGCCTCCTCAACCGGCCGGACGTGCCCACGGACCGTTTCCTCATGTCCTGGGACCTCGAAAGGACGGGCGGTCGCCCGGGCTACGATCTCGAGGCGGCCCTGGCCGCGCCCGCGACGATCAGGGCCGGTTCGCGGCGGATCCCGGGGAAGAGCGGGGAGCTCGAGCTCGAGGTCGTCGAAGGGACCGTTCCCGGCGCCGCGGGCGACGTCCTGCTCGTCCGGACTCCCCTGGATTTCTACCGGATGCTCCAGGAGACCGATGTCCCCGACGCCGGAGTGAGCCGTATCCCGCTCGACTGGCGGATGGCCACGCGCGAAGTCTTCCAAGCCCTCTTCGCGCGCGGCTTTCGGGTCGTCGATTTCCTCAAAGCGAGACCGGGCCTGGCCGCCAATCACTATGTCCTGGCGCGGGGCGTTCCTCAAGGCCGATGAACCCGCCAGCGCCGCCCCTCATCGAGACCCGGTCGCTCTCCAAGACCTATCTCGTAGGCGACGTCCGGGTGGCCGCCCTGGCGGACGTCACCTTGGCCGTCCCCGAAGGGAGCTTCCTGGCCGTCACCGGGGCCTCGGGATCGGGCAAATCGACCCTCCTCAACCTCCTCGGCGGGCTGGACACGCCGAGCGCCGGGACGATCGAGGTCGGCGGGGCGCTCGTTTCGGCCATGGACCGCGAGGCGCTGGCCCGGTACCGGAGGTTTGCGGCCGGCATGATCTTCCAGTCCTTCAATCTCGTCGCGGCCAGGACCGCCCTCGAGAACGTCGAGTTGCCCCTCATCTTCGCGGGAGTCAACAGGACGGAGAGGAAGCGGCGGGCCGCCGAGCTCCTCGGCAAGGTCGGGCTCGCCCATCGGGCCAACCACCGGCCGCCCGAGCTTTCGGGCGGGGAGCAGCAGAGGGTGGCCGTGGCCCGGGCCCTGGCCAACGGTCCCCGGCTCCTTCTCGCCGACGAGCCGACCGGGAACCTCGACAGCCGGACCTCACGGGAGATCGTCGGCCTGCTCGCCGGGCTCAACCGCGAGCGGAACCTGACGATCATCATGGTCTCCCACGAGGAGGGGCTTGTCCGTGAATTCGCCCGCGAGATCGTCCGCCTCCAGGACGGCCGCATCGTGGCCGCGGAGAGCCCGGCATGAGATTCGCCGACGCTGTCGAGTTCGCGCTGGGCAGTCTCCGGAAGAGGCGGCTGCGGACATTCCTCACGGCCTCGGGGGTGATGATCGGCATCGGGGCGCTCGTTTCGATGATCTCCTTCGGCAAGGGCATGCAGAAGAACGTCACCGATGCCTTCAAGGCCTCCGATCTCCTCTCGACACTCGTGGTCATGCCCGGCGGCGCGGAGCCCCCGGCCGGCGATCCGGACCGTCAAAGGCCCCGGGCGAAGGTCCCCGCACGTCCGGACGTCGTGCTCGACGACCAGGCTGTGGCCGCGATCGCGAAGATTCCCGGCGTCTTGAGGGCCTATCCGGACATCAGCTTCCCGGCCATGGTCGGCTACGAGGGCGCGGAAGAGCTGCGGCTCATCCAGGTCGTCCCGGCGGCCGTTGCGGCCTCGCGCTCCATGAAGATCACGTGGGGACGGGCCTATGCCTCCGACGAGGAGGCGGGCGTCGTCGTCAGCCGGTCCCTGTTGCGGCGGATGGGCACGTCCGACCCGGCCTCAGCCGTAGGCAAGACGATCCGCATCACCTCGGTCTCCGTCGATCTCGGCCGGTTGGCGACGCTCGACCTCGGCTCGATCCTCTCGGGCACCGCGTCGCCGCTGGCCCAGGAGTCCTATGATTTTCCGATCCTCGGCGTCACCGATGTCGCCCCGTTCGGAGGGGAGGCCAACTTGACCGAGAGCGGCGTGCTGATCCCGCCCGGCCCCGCCGGACGGATCAAGCGGCTCCCGATCACCAGCATCTGGGACCTCTTCCGGATGAAGGGCGGGCGGCTGGGCTATTCGGCCGTCACGGTCAAGCTCGGGTCGCTCGGGGACCTCGGTGCCGTCAGATCCAAGGTCCACGACATGGGCTACGCGACCTTCGCCCTGGCCGACCAGTTCGACGAGATCACCCGCGCTTTCTACGTCATGGACATGGTCCTGGCCGCGGTCGGCATGATCGCCATCATCGTCGCCGCCCTGGGCATCGTCAACACCATGGTCATGTCCATCCTGGAGCGCTTCCGGGAGATCGGCATCATGAAGGCCGTCGGGGCGGGGGACCGGGACATCCGGAGGATCTTCTTCTTCGAATCGGGGGCCATCGGGTTTGCGGGGGGGGCGGCCGGCTGCGTCCTGGGTTGGGTGACGAGCCTCGTCATCAACCGGGTGGTCAACTTCTATCTGGCCCGGCAGGGCATGCCGTTCGTCAACTACTTCGCCTTCCCGTTCTGGATCTTCCTCGGGGCCGTCGGCTTCTCGCTCCTCGTCAGCCTCGTCTCCGGCATCTACCCGGCCCGGCGGGCCTCCCGCGTCGACCCCGTCGTCGCGTTAAGGCACGATTAGCCCTCAGCCGAAGACGGGGCACTTAGCCACAGGTACATGTCCCCGATTTCAGCTATAATGCGCGTCAAATGCGCGCCGTGACCGGCCTTTTCATCAGCGGGGGGAAGTTCGACTCGAGGGTCACGAAGGAGCAGCCATGAAGAATCATCGCGTCTGTGCCGTTCTCTGTCTCGCCCTTGTCCTCACCGCGTTCGCTTGCACCGTCGCCAAGACGCCCTTGACGGTGGAGGAGAAGGCCAGAGAGCTTCATAAGAAGATCCTGACCGTAGACACCCATTGTGACACCGCCTTCAGCCTGCTGAGGACGGACTGGAAGATCGGCGACCGCCATGACCCGGCCCTGCGGGCGAGCGGCAAGATCGACCTGCCCCGGATGAAGGAGGGCGGCCTCGACGCCGAGTTCTTCGCCGCCTTCGTCGGGCAGGGACCTCTGACCCTCGAGGACTACGCCAAGGCCAAGGACAGCGCCCTTCGCGCCGTCGCGGCCGTCCACAAGATGACGCAGGACTACCCTTCGATGATCGGACTGGCCGTCGATCCGGCGGGCGCCCGGCGGCTTAAAAAGGACGGCAAGCTCACGGCCTTCATCGGCCTCGAGAACGGCTATCCCATCGGTCGCGACCTGGCGCTGGTCAAGCTCTTCTACGACAACGACGTCCGCTACATCACGCTCTGCCATTCCTCCGACAACGATATCTGCGATTCCTCGACGGACCGCCGGGACCCCGAGGACAAGGGCCTCAGCGACTTCGGCCGGAAGGTCGTGGCCGAATGCAACCGCCTGGGCATGATCGTCGACATCTCGCACGCCTCGGAGAGATCGTTCTTCGATGTCCTGGCCGCATCCAAGGCCCCGATCATCGCCTCCCATTCGAGCGCCCGGGCCGTCTGCGACAATCCCCGCAGCCCGACCGACGACCAGCTCCGGGCCCTGGCCAAGAACGGCGGCGTCATCCAGATCTGTTTCCTCGGCGCCTATGTCAAGACCCCGCCGGTCATCCCCGAGCGCGAGCAGGCGCTCAAGGAGATGGAAGCGAAGTACGGCAATCCGCGCGACATTCGTGACGACGCTCTCCGGGCCAAGGCCATGGCCGAGCGCGACGCGATCAATCAGAAATTTCCCCAGGTCCGGCCGACCGTCAAGGACCTCGTCGACCACATCGATCACGTCCGGAAGGTCGTCGGCATCGACTATGTCGGCATCGGCACCGATTTCGACGGCGGCGGCGGAGTCGTCGGCTGCGACGACGTCAGCGGCATGATCCATGTGACCGAAGAGCTCGTTCGCCGCGGCTATACCGATCGCGAGATCGAGAAGATCTGGGGCGGGAACTTCTTCCGGGTTTTCGACAAGATCATCTCGCTCGCGGGGAAATAGGCCCGGCGGCTTCCTCGGGGCGCGTAAAGCAAATTTACGTCGCCGGACCGTCAAGTCTCGTATTTCATTTATTATCTTTTGATTACAGAATTATGGCCGTGGCATGAACCTTGCTCCGTTTGGGAGGGGAAGGTGGATGTGCATTTTGAGGCCTTTTTCGTTATCATGAGGGCGTCTTGACGATCACCTCCGGCCGCGCGCGCATCCTGTCCCTGTCGTTGTTCGTTCTCCTCGCCGCCGTTCCCCCGGGGCCTTTGGCCCAGCCCGGATCCAGGCAGCCCTCGGCGGCCCCCAGATACGGCGGGACGTTCCGGATCAAGGGCTATTACGTGCCCTTCAACCAGGTTTTCGATCCGGCCGGGCCGTCTCATTACTTCATCACTGAGCAGATCTTTGACGGTCTGGTCCGGTTCGACGCCCGATTCAACCCCACGCCCGCCCTGGCCGAGTACTGGACCATCTCCGATGGCAAGGACCGCATCACCTTCCACCTTCGCAAGGGGGTCCGCTTCCACAACGGGCGCGAGCTCACGGCCGACGACGTCAAGTATTCGCTCGAGCGGCTGATCCGGAAGAGGCCGGGCAATACGACGTACCAGCACTTCGTCGGCAAGGTCGTCGGCGCGGAGGAGTTTTGGCAGGGCCAGGCCGCCGAGGTCACGGGGTTCCGGGTGATCGACCCTTTGACCTTTGAGATCCGTTGGGTCCGGCCCTACGTCTCGGGACTCTACCTCCTGGGGATGTACTACTGCAAGATCCTGCCGAAGGATCTTCTCGAGGGCCAGGGCCGGAGCTTCTTCCAGAAGCCCGTGGGCACGGGGCCCTTCAAGTTCGAGGAGTGGCTTCGGAGCCCGCGGCTCGACATCCTCGGCGTCCGGCTGGAGCGGAATGCCTCTTACTATGGCCGTCAACCCTACCTGGCGGCCCTCGAATACAGTCCCTATTTCACCGACGAACAGTTCGAGTCGGGGAGCGTCCACGTCATCTCGGTGACCTCCGAAAAGATGCTCCGCAGAGACTTTCCCATCCTCGAGAACAACACCCTGAGATCCTATTTCCTGGCCTTCAGCTGCGACGTCGCTCCCCTCGACCGTCCGGAGGTCCGCAAGGCCTTGGCTCTGGGGCTCGACAAGACCCGCCTGGCCACAGCCTGTGACTCGCCGGCGACCCTGCATCAAGTCCTGAACAACTACATCCCGCCCCTCCTGCCGGGCTTTTTCCCCAAGGTGGCCGGTCCGTTCACCGATCCCGATACGGCCAAGCTCCTTCTCGACAGGCTCCTGCCGGAGGGCGGACGAAAGGCCTTGACCCTGACGCTTCTCTGCGACGGGCCGAAAACGGACGAATCGAGCGGCTTTGCCCGCGAGCTCGAGCGCCAGCTCGGCACCCTGGAGATCAAGCTCGCCGTGAAGTACCTGCGCAAGCCCGAGGACGCCAGAGACATCCGCACGCCCTATGTGAAATTCCTGATCTACGGCATGGACTTCCCGGACCCGGAGAACATCATCGGGCCGCTGTACCGGTCCGGGTCCGTCGCGAACTCGCTCAGCTCCCGCTACGCGAACCCGCGGCTGGACGCCCTGCTCGAGCAGGCTGAGGCCGAGACGAGCTGGGAGCGGCGGACGGGCCTGTTCCGGGACATCGAAAAGGTCCTCTACGACGAGGTCCCCGCCGTCCCGCTCTTCTCCGAAAGGATCCGCATCGCCATCCAGTCCCAGGTCCGCGGCCTGCAGATCCCGGCCATGGGATTCATCTTCCTTGACGTCAAGGACATCTGGCTGGGGGAATGAGAAGACCGGTGAAGCTTAAGATCTCGATCTACACGCGACTCGTCTTCTGGACCACCCTGCTACTCGTCCTCCTCTTCGGGGCGGTCCTGTTCGTCATCCAGATCCGGGAGGCCAAGATCCTCCAGGACGAGACGAAGGCCCGCGCTCTTCTTCAGGCCCAGTATATGGCCGATGCCAACCTCCAGAACCTCTCCCTTCAGGACTGGCAGGCGGTCCAGGGCTACGTCGACAGCCACAGCATCGGGGACCTGGCCTATATCGTCGTCTACAACCGCGCGGGACAGCCCGAGGCGTCGAACCCGCTCATCCGGTCCCACAGCGAGATCGTCTCCACCAGCCTTCTCGAGGACGGCATGCCCCCGGAGGAGAGCGCATCGGTGTTGAGGCGCCTGGTCCTCCGCGATGAGCCGGTCCGGCTCCTCGAGGTCGAGGTCTTCGCCTACTCCCCGGCGGCCGGCCGCTGGGGCTCGGTCAAGATCGGCCTGTCCCTCGAATCTATGTACGCCAAGCTGCGGGAGATCCAGAAGGTGCTCCTGCTCATCGGCCTCGGCGGCTTCCTGATCGGCATCGCCGGGGCGGCCATCCTGGCGCGGCGCATCACCCGGCCGATCCACCGGCTCGTCGACGGGACGGTCCGGATCGCCCATGGCGATCTTTCCCAGGCCATCGTCGATACCTCCCGGGACGAGGTCGGAGACCTGGCCCGGAGCTTCAACGACATGACGTCCCAGCTCCTCCATGCCCGGGAGAAGATGGACGATGCCAACCGGCGTCTGGTCCAGCACGAGAAGCTGGCTTCGATCGGGCGCATGGCGGCGACGATCGCCCACGAGATCCGCAACCCGCTCACCTCGGTCAAGCTGAACGTCCAGAAGATCGCCGAAGAGGAGGGTTTCGCCGAAACGGTCAAGGCCCACCTAGGCCTGACGCTCGAGGGCATCGACCAGATCGAGCGGTTCATCAAGGAGCTGCTCAATTTCACCCGCGTCCAGGAGCTCAGCCTGGAGCGCTGGCCAGTCGAGCAGATCGTCGACGAATCGCTCAAGATGGTCAAGGAGACCCTGGCCCAGAAGAAGATCGTCGTCGAGAAGGCCTGCGCTCCCGATGTGCCGGCCATCCTGGCCGATGCCGACAAGTTGCGCCAGGTGTTCCTCAACCTCCTCCGCAACGCCCATGAGGCCCTCGGGTCCGGAGGGAAGATCAGCATCGCGTGCGACACGGTCGCCGAGGGCGGGCGGACGATGGTCCGGGTGAGGATCGCCGATAACGGACCGGGCATCGCGGAGAAGGACCGGCCGAACATCTTCGAGCCGTTCTATACGACCAAGCCCTCCGGCTTCGGGCTCGGCCTGGCCAACGCCCGCAAGATCGTCGAGCAGCACAGCGGCACGATCGCGGTCGGCAAGAAGAGGGGCCGGGGCAGCGCGTTCGTGATCCTCATTCCGGCGGAGGAGGCGACATGAAATCCATCCTGATCGTGGAGGACGACCCGCTCGTCCGCAAGACCCTGGCCTCCCAGCTGGCCAAGAAGGGCTTCGACGTCACCGCGGCCGAGACGGGGGAGGGCGGCGTCACGGCTTTCGCCGAGTCCGCGCCCGATCTCGTGCTCCTCGACGTCCGCCTGCCCGACATCGACGGGCTGGAGGTCCTGCGGCGGATCCGGGAGCGCAATCGCCGGGCCGTCATCCTGGTCATGACCGCCTTCGACGACATGAAGACGACCGTCGAGGCGATCAAGCTCGGCGCCTTCGAGTACCTGGTCAAGCCGCTCAACATGACCGAGCTCGAGCTGGCCATCGACAAGGCCTTCCAGGTCCGGGCCCTCGAAGAAAGAGTCAGCTACCTAGTCGAGGAGCGGCAGAAAGAATATACGATCGACAACATCATCGGCCGGTCAGCCGGGATGCGGGGCGTCTTCAAGATCATCGGCTCCGTGGCCAACACCCGGACCAACGTCCTCATCCAGGGGGACAGCGGCACGGGCAAGGAGCTCGTGGCCAAGGCCATCCACTACCACAGCCCCTTCCGGGACGAGCCGTTCATCGTCATCAACTGCTCGGCCATCCAGGACACCCTGCTCGAATCGGAGCTCTTCGGCCACGTCAAGGGCGCCTTCACCGACGCCGTCAGCGAGACCAAGGGCAAGTTCGAGATCGCCGGGAAGGGGACGCTCTTCCTGGACGAGGTCGGCGACGTTTCGCCCAACCTCCAGAGCAAGCTCCTGCGGGTCATCGAGTCCAGGGATTTCATGAAGGTCGGCGGGGAGAGGGTGCTCAAGACCGAGGCCCGCATCATCGCCGCCACCAACCAGAACCTGAAGGCCCTGATCGACAAGGGCCGTTTCCGGGAAGACCTCTACTACCGGCTCAAGGTCGTCGAGATCACACTGCCGCCGCTGCGGGACAGGCGCGAGGACATCCCCGACCTCGTGGGCTATCTGCTCGAAAAGATCAATCGGGAGCTACGGCGCAACGTCCGCAAGGTCCCGCCGGAGGTGATGAAGACCCTCCTCGAACTGCCCTGGCGAGGGAACGTCCGCGAGCTCGAGAACGCCCTGACCCGGGCGGTCATCCTGGCCAAGGGGGACGTCCTGCTCAAGGAGAACCTGCCCGTGGAACCGGACGAGCGGCGGACCTTCTCCGACGATCTCGTGCCACTCGATGAAGTCGAGAAGAAATACATCCAGCACGTGCTCAGCGCCGTCCATGGGAGCAAGACCCGGGCCAGCCAGATCCTCCAGATCAGCCGCCCGACCCTGGATAAGAAGATCAAGGACTACGGCCTGGATCTGGGGGAGCCCTCCTGAACCCGGGGTGGTAAAGCCCTCGGCCAGGCTGTAAAAGAACTTACCGACCGCCCCTGGGCCCTGCCAACGGAGGCCCTTTTCCCCCAAGAGGACCTTTCCGGACTTGGCACAAAAGATGCTAATTAGGTCAGTGGCCGCAAGGAAGAGGCCTCACATGACCGCCATTAAAAAGATCGTCCTGGTCGACGACGACGAAACGATACGCAAGACGTTCACCCTCCTTCTCGGGAAGAAGTACCGGGTCGTGTCCCTCAAGGACCCGCGGCAGGCCCTGAGCCAGCTCAAGGGCGCCCGGGCCGACCTGGTCATCGCCGATTACAAGCTGCCCTTCTTCAACGGCATGGAGCTCATCAAGAAGCTTCGGGAGAACGGTTTCGAAGGTGAGGCCATGCTCATCACCGCCCATCCCGACGAGGTCAGGACCCAGGACATGGGCCGGTTCGCCATCAGCCATTTCTTCGTCAAGCCGCTCGACCTCAATGACCTGAATCTGTCGATCGACCGGGTCCTCCAACCCAAGAACCCCCTCGAGCCCGCCGCCTAAGAAGGGGTCAAACCTAAACTTTTAAACTTTCCCCTAATCTGAAAGTTTAAAAGTTTAGGTTTGACCCATTCTTGATTTAAGAAAGTTTACGTTTTTTCGCCCCGATCCTGCTCCCATCAGGCAGGACGATCTGGCATAAAATATGCATCCTTAGGTGGCATGAGACAAGTGGTAAACGGCATCTCTTTCAGCGTTCCCGATACCCTTCCATAACCCTCCTTCTTTTTGTTCCCGGAGCGAGGGGCGCCGCGGGGGCGCCCCTCACTCTCTTTTCAGACCCCCCTTCGGGCCCCTTCCGGCCTCCCCATTCCGTTGACTCGCTCTCCGCTCGTAGTGTAGGATGATGCGCGGAACGCGCCTCGAGAAGGAGAGCCGATATGCCCAGCCCCACCAAGAACCCCCACCTGCCCTTCGGTGATCAGCGCTCGGCCCCCTGGTACGGCAAGGACATCATCTCGGTCAAGCAGTTCAGCCGCTCCGACCTGGAGTACATCTTCGGTGTCGCCCACGAGATGCGGGTCATGGTCGAGCGGGTCGGTACGTTCGATCTGCTCAAGGGCAAGATCCTGGCCAGCATCTTCTATGAGCCCTCGACCCGGACGTCGTCGTCCTTCATCGCGGCCATGGAGCGTCTCGGCGGCAACGTCATCAACATCAACGAGGTCCGCTATTCCTCCGTGGCCAAGGGCGAGAGCCTGCCGGACACGATCAAGACCCTCGAGTGCTACGCCGACGTCATCGTCATCCGCCACCCCGAGCTCGGCTCGGCGGCCAAGGCGGCCGAGGCCGCGCACAAGCCGGTCATCAACGCCGGTGACGGCGTCGGCGAGCATCCGACCCAGGCCCTGCTCGACGCCTTCACCATCCGCGAGGAATTGGGCCGGATGGACGACCTGACCGTGACCATGCTCGGCGATCTCAAATACGGGCGCACCGTCCACTCTCTGTCCCGGCTCCTCTCCCTCTACAACTCCCGGCTCCACTACGTCTCGCCCGAGATCCTGCGCATGCCGCCCGAGATCATTGCCGAGCTCGAGGCCAAGGGCATGCGCCAAACCGAGCACCGGACCCTGGACCAGGCCCTGCCGGAGACCGACGTCCTCTACGTCACCCGCGTCCAGCGCGAGAGATTCGAGAGCGAAGAGGTTTATGAGTCCGTCAAGAGCGCCTACGTTCTCGACAAAAACATCATGTCAGCGGCCAAGAGCAAGATGATCGTCATGCACCCGCTGCCCCGGGTCACCGAGATCAGCACCGACTTCGACGACGATCCCCGGGCCGCCTACTTCCGGCAGATGGAATACGGGCTCTATGTCCGCATGGCCCTGTTGGCCATGGTGCTCGGCAAGGCCTGAGCCGGCCGCGGCCGCTAGGCGTCCTCCATGCCCCCGAAGCCCGACGACATCCTGGCCCGGGTCGAGAAGGGCCTTTGGGCCCCGCTTCCGGGCATTCCGGCGCAGCTTGCCATGGCGCCTGAACCCCGAACCGGCCACAAGGCCTATTTCGAGGTCGAGGATACCAGCCGCAAAGCCGGGGTCCTGGTCCTTCTCTATGTCAAGGACCGGCGGCTCTGTGTCCTCCTCACGCGCCGCACGGAGCGTGTCCTCCACCACCGCGGCCAGATCTCGTTTCCCGGCGGGGAGCAGCACCCGGGCGAATCCCTCGAAGCCACGGCCCTGCGCGAAACCGTCGAAGAAATGGGCCTGGACCTCACGGCCGTCAGGGTCCTCGGCCGCCTCACGCCGCTCTACATTCCGCCCAGCAATTACTGCATTTACCCAACCGTGGCCTTCATCCCCGGCCCGCTCGTCTTCCATGTCCAGCCCGAAGAAGTGGAGGAGGTCATCGAGCCCCCGGTCGACCACCTGGCCGACTCCGCGAACGTCCGCCGGGAGACCTGGCATTATGGCGGCCGGGACGTCGAGGTGCCCTTCTACGCTTACGAAGGCCATAAGATCTGGGGGGCCACGGCCATGGTCCTGGCCGAACTCCTGGCCCTATTTCGGTGACACACAACTAAATACACTTAATTCTTTCATTTGCTGTCCATCGAGGCCGGCCTCAATTAAGTGCATTTAGTTGTGTGTCACCGTTTTAGTCTTGTTGACCCCGTCCGGCGAGGCCGATACAATACCCGTGAAAAGAGGTCTCCGATGAGCAAGCGCAAACGCATCCTGAGCGGCATCCAGCCGAGCGGCACGATCCACATCGGCAATTATTTCGGGGCCGTCGAGAACTGGGTCCGCTTGATGGCGGACTACGACTGCTTCTTCACCATCGTCGACCTCCATGCCATCACCGTCACCTATGACCCGGCGCTCCTTCCCCAAAGGGTCTGGGACGCCGCCCTCGACAACATGGCCGCCGGCCTCGACCCGGAGAAGTGCACCATCTTCGTCCAGAGCCACGTCCCCGAGCACACCGAGCTCTGCTGGCTCCTCACCTGTGTAACGCCCCTCGGCGAGCTCGGCCGGATGACCCAGTTCAAGGAGAAGTCGGAGCGGGAGCGGGAGAACGTCACCACCGGACTCCTCAATTACCCCATCCTCATGGCCGCCGACGTCCTCATCTACAAGGCCGATGCCGTGCCCGTGGGGGAGGACCAGACCCAGCACCTCGAGTTCACCCGAGAAGTCGCCCGCCGCTTCAACGGCCGCTTCGGCGACTATTTCCCCGAACCGGCGGTTCTCATCGGCCGGGGCGCACGGGTCATGGGGCTCGACGGCATGTCGAAGATGAGCAAGTCCCTGGACAACTTCATCGGCATCGGGGAAGAGCCGGAGGCGATCTGGGAGAAGCTCCGGCCGGCCAAGACCGACGAGGCCCGCAAGCGGCGCAGCGACCCGGGCAACCCCGACCGGTGCAACATTTTCAGCTATCACAAGCTGGTCACGCCCGAAGCCGGGCTCCGCGAGATCGTTGCGGGCTGTACCGGGGCGACGATCGGCTGTATCGACTGCAAGAAGATCTTCCACCGCAACCTGATGAAGGTCCTCGACCCCATCCGGGAGCGCCGCCGCTCCCTGGCCGAGCATCCGGACCGCGTCCGCGACGCCCTGGCGGAAGGGGCGCGCAAGGCCCGGCTCGCCGCCCGGGAGACCCTCGACGGCGCCAAAAAGCTCATGGGGCTCCTTTAAAGCAAAAGCAACTTTTTTCCGGTCTTTTTCGTCTACTCTGTTGAACGTCGTCTTCTAGGAGGTTTCCGTGTCCAAAATCAAGGTCCTCATCGCCCTGACAATCACCCTGCTTCTTCTCGCCGTGTCCTGCATCCTGGCCGGAGAGAAATACAAGGAGGATTTCTCGAAGACCCTGCCTCTCAAGGCGGGGGAGCGATTCTCCCTGGAGAACGTCAACGGCGACGTGACGATCGCCACCTGGAAAGAAGACAAGGTCGAGATCAAAGCGGTCAAGACCGCCCGTCGGAACAAAGAGGATCTGGACAAGGTCGAGATCCGCGTCGACGAGGGGACCGGTTCGGTCTCGGTCAAGGCCATCTGGCCCAAGTTCCCGCGACGGGCCAACGTCGACGTCCAGTTCACCGTCATGGTCCCCGAAGGAGTCAACCTTGACGAAGTGAGCACGGTCAATGGCGGGGTCGACGTGACCGGGCGCTACGGCCGGCTCGACGTGGGGACGACGAACGGTCCGGTCATCGTGAAGGATTCATCGGGCGAGCTCAAGGCCGGGACGACCAACGGCGATGTCCGCGTCAGCCGGTTCGAGGGCCGCATTACGGCGGACACGACGAACGGCAGCATTAAGCTCGACGGCGTGACGTTCAAGGACGGCCTCTCGGCCGAGACGACCAACGGCTCCATCACCCTCGGCATCGTCTCCCCCGAGACCCTTAACGCCGACCTCCGGGCCAGCGTGACGAACGGGCACATCACGGTTGATTTCCCCATCACGCTCCAGAACCTCCGCCAGTCGAAGCGCCGGATCGAGGGGAAGATCGGCCAGGGCGGTCCCGAGATCTCCCTCCACACGACCAACGGCTCGATCAACCTGACGAAATAGTCGGATCGCGCCGCTCGCAAACGTTCAGCGGGGCCGGCTTCCGGGCCGGTCCCGTTTTTCTTTTCCCCCCGTTAGCTCTAAGATAGTCGTCGACCATGTCTGCCGGAATCAAACCCTCCGAAACACCCTTCACCCGCGATGTCAAGGCGGTCATTCGCAGCATTCCCCGCGGCCGGGTCGCGACCTATGGCCAGGTGGCCGCCCTGGCCGGGCGCGAACGGGCGGCCCGCGGCGTCGCTTGGATCCTCCATTCCTCGTCGGAGGCCGCGGGCCTGCCGTGGCACAGGGTGATCGGCGGTCGGGGCGCGATATCCCTGCCCAGGGGCAGGGGATTCGAGGAGCAGAAGACGAAGCTTATTGCCGAGGGCGTCACCGTCGGTCGGGGAGGCCGTATCGACCTCGAGCGCTACCAGTGGCAGCCGTCGTCCGGCATGGCCGGACGGTCCCGTGCGGCGAAGAAATTCCTGAGGGAATTCCTCAAGGACGTCCGCAAGGCATGACCACTTTAGCGCGATGCCCCACCTCTCGCGTATCTTCCCCCTAATGACAAGCTTCTTTCGGTCCGAAGGAGACCGTCAATATGGACAGCGATTCTCCCCGGATCTTGCGCTCCAGCGTCCCGCCGGGCTTGAAGCTCGCAGGCATCCAATCGATGACGGTCCCCCCGCTGCGGAAATAATAAGGACTGACAAGGAGGTCCATGGTCTCGCCGCGAAGAACGCGAAATTCCCGGACCTGGAACCCCTTCTCTTCGTGGAGGTCGAACATTCGTTCGCCGAGGCCGGGGACGGGCTCGAACGGATAGAGCTCGTCAAGGACCCGGCCTTTCTCGTCTTCGGGAATGATGTACTCCTCGACCCTGTCTCCCCCCGTTTCTATCCACCGCGTTGGGTAGGTTAGCCTGGGGAAATGAATCTCTCGCTTTTTGAACACCGTTGACCTCCTCGGGATCTTGGTTGCTTCTTGATCCATGAATAAAGACGTTCCAAGCGAAATCGGATTCTCAGTCCTCGTGAGGGTTATTTCCGAAATCGCTTTTATGAAGAAGCACAAGATCAGAAGATCAGCGAGGGCATGATCATCTCCCGCGATAAGGAATTCGTCCACGAAGAGAACGGACAAAAGATACGGGTGGTCCCCGCCTATAAACACTTCCTATCGACCGATCATGATCGGACAAAGGAGGGCCCGCGATGATTGCTCAGAGGGCCTCAGCAGGAATCGTTATTTCGCGTCTTTGATCCTGATGTTCCGGAAGAAGATCGGGGCGCCGGCATGCTTGCCCTGGAAGCCGATCCGGCCTTTTGTGGCCAGCTCGGCAAAAGGCCGGCTCAGCCAGGGCGGGATCTCGCTGCCGTCGGGATTGGTCTTGGCCGACGTCCACAGGCTCATGTCCATGTCCGTGACCTCCTCGCCGTTGAGCTCGGCGGTGATCCGCTTCCCCACGCAGGTGATCGTAAAACGGTTCCACTCGCCGGGCTTCTTGACCAAGCTCTTGGTCGGGGCGAGGTGGCCGAAGATGGCGCCGCAGTGCCAGGTGGCCGGCTCCTTAGCCCACTCTTCGGCGAAATCGTCGGCGATCTGGATCTCGACCGAATTCGGGATCCAATCGGCCATGTCTGAGCAATAGACGATGACTCCGCTGTTCGTCCCCGGCGCCGTCATGAACTCGAGGTCGAGGACGAAATTCTCATAGTCCTTGTTTGTCCAGATGGCCTGGTCCTCCGAAGCCGTCAGGACGCCGTCCGAGACCGTCCAGACGCCGGCCGGGAATACCGCGTTGGAGAGGTCCGCGGCGAACAGATCCGTCCACTGCGGTTCCTGCGGCGCTGCGGCAGCCGGGGCGACCGGCTCCTTGGCCTGTCTGCAGGCCAGAGATATTCCGAGGGCCAGTCCCAAAGCAACTATGACGAGTGATTTCAGGCGCATCGTCCGGGCTCCTTTCTTGAGGCGGTGTTCCCTTTACTCTATCAGGTTTGACTGGCCGTTCGCCAGAGAAAAGTGGCCAAGAGGACATGTCCCCCTCCTGGGCTTGCCAAGACGCCGCGCCTGGGCTATCCTCTGTTGACTGAGACCAACATGGAGGTTCCGCCATGAGCCGACGCTTCCGAGGATCGATCCCCGTCCTGATCGCCCTGGCCCTGTTCTTCGCATCCTGCGCGCCCAAGCCGATGACGACCGTTCCGGGGGTCAAACGGCCCCTCGTCCTGGGCATGCACGCCATCACCGAAACCGATGCCGACGCTCGGACCCTTGTTGGCGAGATCCCCTCCCTGGCCAAGCGCGGCGTCAACCTCTTGATCGCGGAAGTCGACTACTGGTACGATTACACTTCCCACCCGGAGCTGCGCATGGAGAATCCGGTCAAGAAGGAGACCGTCAAGGCTCTTCTCGCGGCCTGCCGTGCCAAGGGCATCCGGCTCGTGCCCCAGTTCCAGAGCCTCGGCCACCAGTCCTGGGCCGAGAAGACGTTCCCGCTTCTGGTCAAGTACCCCCAGCTCGACGAATCGCCAGGGAAATACGCCGGCAACAAGGGGACGGATCCCTGGGGCACCGAATTCTACTGCCGGAGCTGGTGCCCGCTCCACCCGGACCTGCAGCCCATCATCAACGATCTCTACGACGAGCTCATCGACGTCTTCGAGGCCGACGCGCTCCACGTCGGCATGGACGAGGTCTTTATCATCGCCGACGCCGATTGCCCCCGCTGCGCCGGAAAACCCACGGGCGAGCTCTTTGCGCGGGCGGTCAATGACGCCTACGACCACATCGTCCGGAAACGCGGCAAGGAAATGATGATGTGGGCCGACCGGCTCCTCGACGGCAAGGCCACGGGCTATGGCGAGTGGGAAGCGTCGATGAACGGGACGAACACGGCCATCGACATGATCCCCAAGGACATCATCATGTGCGACTGGCACTACGAGCCGAAGTACCCGCTCCAGGCGACGCCCAAGTCGATCTTCCCTTCGGTCCGGATCTTCGTCGACAAGGGTTTCCGGGTGCTGCCGACGAGCTTTCGCAACGTCAAAGCTCTCCGGAGGTTCATCGACCAATCGCTGGCCGTCCCGTCCGACAAGGTCCTCGGCCATCTCTGCACGGTCTGGCACCCCCTCGCTAAAGGCCAGTACGCGCGGCTGCCCCAGCTCAAGGCCGCCTCGAAGAAGATCAAGAGGGCCTCGGCCGGAAGCTGACGGGAATCAGCTGGGCTGTCGCGGCGCTGTCATTTGGCCGTGGTGATAAGGTTCCGGCGCCTCAGCTCCTCGAGCCCCTTTTCCCACGGGCCGGGGGCGCCCCACAAATAATAGGAAAAGTAGCGGACCGTCTTCTGAAAGATGGGCACCCACGGCTGCAGCTCGGCGTAGTAGTGCGCCGAATCGCCGTTGGAGGGATGGTTCATCCACACATGGAGGAACTCGGGCTCGCTCACCGGGAAGGCCCCGACGAACGAGACATCTTCGACGGTATCGCGCCCGGCGTTCCAGCCCTCCTTGAGGAAGAAGACCTCGCCGAAGTACTCCTCGGGCCGCATCCGGACCTCCCTGAGCCCCGTCTTCGCCGGGATGACGAAGACGTCCTCCGTCCAGTGCTTCTCGCCGAGAGCCAAGATCGGCTGGGGACCGAGCATGTTCAGCTCGGGATTGCGGAATTCGAGGGCGAAGCGGATTTCGAGAAGAGGGGACGAGCCATCGAGAGTGAAGATCTTCTCGATGCGGTTGCCGTAATAATCCGCCCACATCTGGACCGAGGCGCTCGGCCCGCCGTTCTTGACGATAGCGGCCTCGTAAACCTTGTGCGTCTCGATCGAGGCCTGGCCGAGGAAGTCCTCGAAGCCGCCGTAGGGATAGAAGCCGCGCTCGCGGAAGGGCCTTCGGTCCGTAGCCTCTTTTTCCGGCCAGAGCTGGAATAGGACGTTGTCGT
>JADGNU010000114.1 GCA_017883305.1 Candidatus Aminicenantota bacterium
TAGCGGCCGCTCGCGGAAACGCCCCAGTGGGGGCCGATCTCGAGCCGGTCGAGGACGAAGACCCCGGCCCCCGTCTGGGTCAGGGTCTGGTCGGCGACCCGGTCGGGGCCCTCGACCGCGCCGCCGAGGTTGGGATATTTCGTCTCATCGATAGCCTGCCAGGCGTAATCGGCGCCGACGCTGAGGTGGTTGGTGAACCGGTCCCAGGCCGAGATGTAGTTGAGCTGGGTCATCAGGCCCGGAGTGTTATAGTCGCGATGGATGACCGTCGAAGGGACGGCTTCGGCGTACCGTGTGTTCCGGTAATAGGCGGTCACGTTCAGGTCCAGGTTCTTGGCCAGGACGACCGAGGCCGTCGCCCCGCCGGTCGCCCGCCCTGTCCTTTGGAACTCGTTCTTGCTGGCGGAATCGGGGTTGGCCTGGCGGCGGAGGGTTTTCGGGTCGGCGCTGAACCAGTCCAGGTTGAGCCCTTCAGGGTTCTGATTATAGAAATCCGTCCAGCCGGCGATAGCCGTGATCTTAACCTTCGGGTTGATCGTGAACGCGAACTTGCCCCGGACATTATCGCCCTTGTACGCGGACCAGACCCTGTAGCCGTCTCCGGAGAGCATGGAGCCCGTCAGGCTATAGTTCATGATGCCGGTCGTGCCGCCGATGTCCGCGTAGCCCTTCTTGAGGCCGAAGGCGCCCCGGACCAGGGCGGCGCTGCCTGAGACCGGGTCGGGCCCGCCGTCCCGGGTCAGGATGTTGATAATGCCCCCGGACGAGCCGCTGCCGTAGAAGGCCGCGGCCGGCCCGCGCAGGACCTCGATCCGCCGGACGGCGGTCCAGTCGATATCATAGAAGTCGGAGATATAGCCGGACGGATCGTTGAGGGGGAGCCCGTCGACGAGGGTCTTGATGCCGCGGGTGCCGCGCTCGGTCAGGATGCCCTCGCCGCGGATGTAGAGGTGGACGCGCTCGCCGTCGGCCTGGTTGTCGACCCGGACTCCCGGGACAAGCTTGAGGGCCTCGTCGATGGCGATCGTTCGGGGCATGGCATTGAGGATGGGGGTCTCGATGACCGTGGTCGCGGCCGGGTTCTTCTTGAGCGGGATCTCGACCCGCGGCGCCGTGACGGTGATCTCGACCTTCTGGTCCGTCTGGGCGGCGGTTTTTTCCTGGGCCTGCGCCGCGGCCTTGGCGGGGTCCTTGTTCTCGGACTGGGCAGATGAGGCGAAAGACGGTCCCGTCAGCGCGACCGTCACAAGGAGAATAGCGGATGCACTCTCGAAGACACGGGCGGTGAGTTTGGACATGGCCATACCTCTCTATTCTAGTTAGACACATGCCGGGGCCTGATTCTTCCATGCGGCCGGGCCGCCCTCGGCGCCGCTTGACACCACTCCCACGCGGGGCTACAGTGACGCGGTGGCCCCGGAATTTTTTCCCGACGAGACGATGGCGAGGGTCGTCCCGGACGACCCGGAGAAGGTCCTCGTCCAGGCCGCCCGGCGCGGGGATGAAGAGGCCTTTCGGGAGATCTACCGAACCTATCGCGAGCCTGTCTGGAGTGTCGTCCTATCACTTGTCGGAGACCCCCTCCAGGCCCAGGACATTCTCCAGAACGTTTTCTTCAAAGCTTTCCGGGGCCTCCCCAGGTTCCGATTTCGTTCCGCCTTGTTCACCTGGATCTATCGGATCGCGCGGAACGAATGCCGGAACCACTTGAGGAAACACGGACCCTCGGTCGTGCCGTTGGAAGATATTCTCGGCAGCCGCTACGAGGCTGACACCGCGAGTGTTGCCGATGACGGATCTCGGAACCGCAGGGACGCCCTGACGGGCGCCGTCATGCAGCTTCCCTTCAAGATGCGGGAGGTCGTCGTCCTCAAGTATCAGGAGGACCTGTCCTATGACGAGATGAGCCGGATCCTGGGCTGTCCGTCCGGGACGGTGGCTTCGCGGCTCAACCGGGCCCTGACGGAGCTTGAAACCCTGATGCGGCCGTCCGAGGGGACCCGATGAACATCCTTTGCTTTTTCCTCCGCCGCAAATTCGTGCCCTATCTTGACGGCGGCCTCCGGCCAGGCCAGGCCGGGAGACTCGAGAAACACTTGGCCGGCTGCCGGGAGTGCGGGGGTCTCATCGTGCGCATCCGCGCCGGACATCAGGCGGCCCGACGGTTCGATCGCCTCTCGCCGGACGCTTCCCCCCGCCTTCCGGAGTTCGAGGAGATATGGGCCCGGCGCCCCTCCCCCTCACGCCTTTCGCCGGCGCTCGCGGTGCCGGCCCTCCTGGCCGTTGCGGCGGGGTTGGTCATGCTTGTTGCCGTCTCCAGCCGGACAATGACCTCCCATTCACGCGAGGGCCTTGTCGCCTCTCACGACATTCAGGCCGGTCGCGAGTTCACGCCGCTCGCCATCCGCGAGTTCGCGATGAACTCCCGCAGCCGGATCGTTACGGAGGGCTTCGTTCACAATGTCTACTACGATGAGCAGGAGCGGACCCTGCACATCAAGCTTGTGGAGGGTCTCCAAGATCCGGAACCGTTCGTCATCTGCGAGATCCGGGATGTCCGTGGTCTGACCATCCCCCAGCAGGGCAGCCGGGTCCGGGTCTACGGCATGGCTCGCTTCGATGCTCAGCCCGGCCGGGGCTGGAATGAAGTCAACCCGGTCATGAACATCGCCGTCCTGAACCGCTGATCTCCCCGATCATTCCCCGGTGTTGCCCCCGCGAGCCGCGAGGTTTATAATCGGGGCCAAGGGACCGAACCCCCACCGGAGGAGGCAGGCCTTGCTGTATTTCGCATTCGCGTCGAACATGAATCAGGCCCAGATGACAAGGTGGTGCCCGGCGAGCCGTTTCCTCAAGACCGTCTTCCTGGAGGGGTTCCGGTTCGTCTACGACGGTTTTTCCGTGACCTGGGACGGCGCCGTCGGGAACATCGTCCCGTCCGCAGCCGAACGAGTCTGGGGCGCTCTCTATAAGATCACCGAGCGCGACCGGCTGACTCTGGACGCCTTCGAGGGTTATCCGCGGAGCTATGACCACAAGGACATCGAGGTCAAGGACCGGGAGGGGAACGTCCACCAGGCCATGACCTATCTCCGGACCGGCCGGGCCCTCGGGAAGCCGCACCCCGATTACGAGAGGATCGTGATCGACGGGGCCAAGGAATGCGGCCTGCCGGAAGAGTACATCGACAAGGCCCTTCGCGTCATCAGAATGTAAGATTAGAATCGATACCTGACACCCACCCTCACGGCCGTTCCCGAAAGGTTGGCCCTGGCCCGGCGGGCATCGACGACGCCCTCCTCGGCGGGAGCGCTCCCGCGGACGAAGATGAGAGGGTACGAGGTCGTATCCCCGGCCGTTTTGTGGAAAAAGAACAGGGTGCCCGGCTCGATGACCGTCTCGCCGGCGGAGTTCGTATAGACGTTCCGTCCCGTCAGCCCGCCGAAGCTGGCCATCCGGAGGCCCGCCTCCGCGAAGAAGATCGTCCGCGGCGCGATCTCCCATTCTCCGCCGAACGCGGCTTCGCCGCCGAGTCCGGTGGTCGTCGCCGAGCCCTTCCATTGTTCCCAGGTGGCGGCCCCCTCATGGCGGAAGAGGTATCCGGCCTTGACCGAATAGAGCCCGAGGGCGCCGCGGAGATAGAAGCCGCCGCCGGGATAGAAGCGGACCATGACCTTGACCGGGACGCCCCGGAGTGAAGGCTTGGTCGACACCGCCTCCGAGAGCAGCGGGTCGGTGAGCTCGATGCTGTCCCCGTTGGCGCCGCGGAGGTAGTCGGCGCCGACGCCGAACGTCAGCCTGGGAGAGAAGCGGTAGGAGATCTCGAAGCCGATGAGGCCGGCGAGGTGCAGCGCGTCGGCGGCTCGGGGCACCGGAAGGTTGGTCGACGCGCCGAACCAATCGACGTACCCCCGCGTTCCGTCGTTGAGGTCCTGCGGCGCGAGCGAGGCGATGCCGGCGGAGACGGAGAACTCGAGCGGGATCGTCCCGGTCCTGAATTCGGGCGTCTCGATCCGGCCGATCCGGATCGGCCGCGGGGCGCGCTCGCGCGGCGGCGTCTCTTCCGCCGGTTTCTTCGCCGGTTCCGGGGCCGGCGCGCCCTGCTCGACGACCTGGACCAGGCTTTCGTGGATCCAGCCGCCGATGACCCCGCCGTCCTCCAAGGTGTAGCGGACGAAGTACCACTCGCCCTCTTTCCGGTCGGCTTCGAGGACGGTGCCTTCGGGGATCTGCTGGACAATGGAGCTGCCGATGTCGGGCTTCTCCCGCAGGTTGGCCTGCTCGGCCGAGATTTTGACCTTGGTCGCCCGTGCGGGGGCTTTCTGGGCCGCGGCGGCGAGCGTCGCCCCGGCGGCCAAGATCACGATGAACGAGAAGACGATCCGTTTCATGCGCATGGCGGGTTCACCCTGCCCGGATTATAAACGACTCGCGGGCGCGGAACAAGGGCGGCCGGCGGCCGTCCGGGCCTATTGGTACTCGGCCCAGTGCTTGATGGCGAGATCGGCCGGCTTCTTGGCGGCCAGGGCCTGGACGAAAAGGTCGGCGGCCTGCAGGTTGGTCAGGATGGGGATCGAGTAGTCGACGGTCAGGCGCCGGAGCCTGTAGGCCGAATCGAACTCGACCCTCTTCCCCGGGTTGGGGATGGAGATGACGAGATCGATCCGGCTACCGGCGATGTAATCGCGGATGTTCGGCCCGCGACGCTCGTGGACCTTGAACAGGCGCGTGTTCCGCACGCCGTTTTCTTTGAGATAGGCCGAGGTCTTCTCGGTCGCGAAGATGCGGTAGCCGAGCCCGGCCAGGGTCTGGGCGGCGCCGACGAAGCGGCTCTTGGATTCCTCGCCGCCGAGGGTCAGGAGGATGTTCTTTTTCGGCAGTCTGAATCCCGTCGCCAGGATGGCCTTGAGATAGGCCTCGTGGACGTCTTCGCCGAGACAGGCGACCTCTCCGGTCGAGGCCATCTCGACGCCGAGGACCGGGTCGGCGCCCTTGAGCCGGGAGAACGAGAACTGCGGCGCCTTGACGCCAACATAGTTCAGGTCGAGCGTCGTCTTGCCGTTGCGGACGGGCCGGCCCATCATGGCGGCGACGGCCAGCTCGACGAAGTTCGTCCGGGCCACCTTGCTGACGAACGGGAACGAGCGCGAGGCCCGGAGGTTGCATTCGATGACTTTGATGGCGTTGTCCTTGGCGATGAACTGGATGTTGAACGGGCCGGTGATCTCGAGGGCCCGGGCGATCTCCCGGCCGATCTCGCGGATGCGGCGGATCGTCTCGATGTAGAGCTTCTGGGGCGGCAGGACCATGGTCGCGTCGCCCGAATGGACGCCGGCGTTCTCGACGTGCTCGACGATGGCCGAGGCCACGACCTCGCCGCGGTCAGCCACGGCGTCGAGCTCGATCTCCTTAGCGTTCAGGATGAACTTGGAGATGACGACCGGATATTCGGGCGAAACGCGGGAGGCCTTCAGGAGATAGCGGTCGAGGTAGTCCTCGTTGAAGACGACACTCATGGCTGCCCCGCTCAGGACATAGGACGGCCGGATGAGCACGGGGTAGCCGATCGTCCGGGCGAAGCGCTTGGCCTCGCCGACGCTCCGAAGCTCGCGCCACTCCGGCTGGTCGACGCCGAGCTCGTCGAGGAGCTTGGAAAACTTGAAGCGGTCCTCGGCCCGGTCGATGCTCGGCGGCGGCGTTCCCAGGACGCGGACGCCCGCCTTGTGGCAGCGCAGGGCGATGTTGTTGGGGATCTGGCCGCCCATCGACAGGAGGACGCCGAGCGGCTTCTCCTTCTCGTAGATGTCGAGGACGCGCTCGAAGCTGAGCTCGTCGAAGTAGAGCCGGTCGCAGATGTCGTAGTCGGTCGACACCGTCTCCGGGTTGTAGTTGACCATGATCGTCGCGTAGCCGAGCTTCTTGAGGGCCAGGGCGGCGTTGACGCAGCACCAGTCGAACTCGACCGAGGAGCCGATGGAGTACGAGCCCGAGCCGAGGACCATGACCTTGCCGGGCTTGCCGCGGCCGTTGCGGAACGGCACGTCGTCCTCGCGGCCGTTGTAGGTCACGTAAAGGTAATTCGTCTGGGCCGGGTACTCGGCGGCCAGCGTGTCGATCTGCTTCACGGCTGGAACGAGGCCAAGCTCCTTCCGGCGGGCCCGGACGCGGAGCTCGGACGATCCGGTGAGGAGCGAGATCTGCTTGTCCGAGAAACCCTTGCGCTTGGCCTCGAGGAGGAGGTCCGGCGCGACGGCGCCGAGCCGGCGGCCCCGAAGCCGCGTCTCGCAGTCGACGACCGACTTGATCTTGTGGAGGAACCAGCGGTCGATCCGCGTCAGCTCGTGGATGCGGTCGACGGTGAAGCCTTTCTTGAGGGCCTCGGCGATGCCGAACAGCCGCTCGTCGGTCGGGTGACGGAGCTCCTTCTCGAGGCTCCGGAAAGAGTAGTTCTCGTTGGCGACGAGGCCGTAGACGCCGACCTGGAGCATCCGGGCCGCCTTCTGGATGGCCTCCTCGAAGGACCGGCCGATGGCCATGACCTCGCCGACCGATTTCATCTCCGAGCCGATCTTCTTCGAGACGCGCCCGAATTTCTTGAGGTCCCAGCGCGGGATCTTGACGACGAGGTAGTCGAGGGCCGGCTCGAAGCAGGCCGAGGTGACCTTGGTGATCGAGTTCGGCAGGTCCGGCAGCGTGTGCCCGAGGGCGAGCTTGGCGGCGACGAAGGCCAGGGGATAGCCGGTGGCCTTGCTGGCCAGGGCCGAGCTGCGCGACAGCCGGGCGTTGACCTCGATGATGCGATAGTCGCCGTCGCGGGGGTTGAGGGCGTACTGGATGTTGCACTCGCCGACGATGCCAAGGTGGCGGATGGCCTTGACGGCGATCTCCCTCAGGCGGTGGTACTCTTCGTTCGTCAGCGTCTGCGACGGGGCGATGACGATGCTCTCCCCGGTGTGGATGCCCATGGGGTCGAAATTCTCCATGTTGCAGACGGTGACGCAGTTGTCGGCCCGGTCGCGGACGACCTCGTACTCGATCTCTTTCCAGCCCTCGAGGTACTCTTCGATGAGGATCTGCGGGGCGGCGGTGAAGGCCCGGCGCAGCGCCTCGCGCAGCTCGCGCGGCGAGTAGGCGACGCCGCTGCCCTTGCCGCCGAGGGCGTAGGCGACGCGGGCCATGACCGGATAGCCGATCGCTTCGGCTGCGCGGAGCCCCGCTTCGACCGTCCGGACGGCGAGGCCCCGGGGGGTCTTCAGACCGGCCTGGGCCAGGGCCCGGTTGAAGAGCTTGCGGTCCTCCGTCTTCTCGACCGCCTCCATCGGTGTCCCGAGCACAGGCAGCCCGGCTTCTTCGAGGACGCCGCTCTTCCACAGCGCGACGCCGCAGTTGAGGGCCGTCTGCCCGCCGAAGGAGAGGAGCAGCCCGTCCGGCTTCTCCCGCTCGATCACCTTCTTGACGAAGAACGGGGTGACCGGCAGGAAATAGACCCGGTCGGCCATCCCTTCGGAGGTCTGGATCGTGGCGATGTTGGGGTTGACCAGGATGACTTCGAGGCCCTCCTCCTTGAGGGCCTTGATGGCCTGGCTCCCGGAATAGTCGAACTCGCCGGCCTCTCCGATCTTGAGAGCGCCGCTCCCGAGGATCAGGACCTTGCGGGGCTTTTTCATCCAGCGGCCTCGAGGAACCGGTCGAAGAGGAACTCTGTGTCGGTCGGACCGGGGCAGGCCTCGGGGTGGAACTGGACTCCGAACACGGGCTTGCGGCTGTGGCGGATGCCCTCGTTCGTGCCGTCGTTGGCGTTGCGGAACCAGGGCCGCCAGCCGCGCGGCAGGCTC
Source organism: Candidatus Aminicenantota bacterium (assembly GCA_017883305.1). Taxonomy (GTDB): domain Bacteria; phylum Acidobacteriota; class Aminicenantia; order Aminicenantales; family Saccharicenantaceae; genus RBG-16-66-30. The sequence continues at coordinate 7,836 of JADGNU010000114.1, forward strand.
CCCGTGTCGACGGCGAAGCCGTGGTTCTGGCTCGTGATGTAGCAGCGCTCCGTGCCCTCCTCCAGGCAGGGCTGGTTCTGGCCGCGATGGCCGAACTTGAGCTTGTAGGTCCGGCCGCCGGCGGCCAGGGCCAGGATCTGGTTGCCGAGGCAGATGCCGAAGAGCGGCAGACCCTCGCCGAGAAGCCGCCGCACGGCTTCGATCGCGGCCGTGGCCCGCTCCGGGTCGCCCGGGCCGTTGGAGATGACGACGCCTTTTGGCGAGAACGACAGGATGCGCTCCGTGTCGGAGTCGGCCGGAACGCGCACGACGGCGACTCCCCGCGCGACGAGGGACCGGATGATGTTCAGCTTGACCCCGCAGTCGATGAGGACGATCGTCCTCCGGGCCTTGGGGTTGTAGATGCGGATCTCCGGCGTCGTGACCTCGGCCACGAGATCGCGGGCGTTTGGATCGGGGACTTCCCGGGCCTCGCGCCGCATGCGCGCCGGGCTCTGCGGTCCGTCGCCGGCGTCAAGAAGGCCGGTCATGACGCCGTGGACACGGAGCTTCTTCGTCAGGGCCCGGGTGTCGATGCCGGCGATCGCCGGGACGCCGCTCTCGCCGAGCCAGTCGTCGAGCGTCTTCCGCGACGTCGCGTGGGAGGGATGCGCGCAGAGCTCCGAGACCACGTAGCCGGCGATCTGCGGCCTGTCCGACTCGAAGCGAGACGGGTCGACGCCGTAGTTGCCGATGAGCGGATAGGTCTGGCAGAGGATCTGGCCGCGATAGGACGG